>DQTF01000257.1 GCA_015662935.1 Crocinitomicaceae bacterium
CCCATAAAATCATCATTGATTTCTTAATATTATTATCTTAGCGTTATGTCTGAAAGGAAAACGCTTTTTGTCGATGTAATTCTACCCATTCCAATTAGAAATGAGTTCACCTACCGTGTTCCTTTCGAAATGAATGATGCCATTTTTGCTGGTGCTAGAATTGTTGTCCCGTTTGGTCGAGCAAAACTGATAACTGGTATTGTCACAAACATTCACGAGAATATTCCAAAGCAATACCAGACTAAATATGTTGAGTATTTACTAGACGACCAACCAATTATTACTCCAAAGCAATATACCTTTTGGAAATGGATTTCGGAATATTATATGGCTCCTATTGGGGACGTTATGAACGCTTCTCTACCTGCAAATTTTAAACTTGCAAGCGAAACAAAAGTTGTTTTACATCCTGATTTTAACCTCGACTTAAATTTTTTAACAGAGAAAGAAAAGGAAGTGATTCTTGCTCTCGAAATGAAAGATACGCTTGACCTTAAAGAAATTTCAGAGGTTGTTGGAATTAAAACCATTCAACCAATCATAAAAAGTTTAATTGACAAAAAAGCGATTCTTTCTTTGGAAGAACTCAATGATAAATTCTCCCCAAAAACAGCAACTTTTGTTCGATTTTCTGACAATTATCAGAATGAAACTACTCTAGAAGAATTCATTAACGCTTTGGAACAAAAAAAAGGAAAAGAAAAGCAAGTTAAAGCGATTCTAACTCTCATTCATCTTCACTCCAAACAAGACAACGAATTCGTTTTACGAAAAGATATTCTACAAGAAGAAGTTTCACAATCTAGTTTGAATACCTTAGAGAAAAATGGTGTCATTCTCCAAGAAAAATTAGAAATTACCCGTTTAAAACAAGAAGATAAAGAAACAGTTGGGTTTAAACCTCTTTCTGAATTTCAGCAAAAAGCACTCGAAGAAATTCACACTTCTTTTAAAGAGAACAAGGTTGCATTACTACACGGAGTAACTGGGTCAGGAAAAACAGAAGTTTATGTTCAATTGATTCAAGAGCAACTAGATCTTGGTAAACAAGTGCTTTTTCTGCTTCCAGAAATCGCTCTTACAACTCAACTCATTCAGCGACTTTCTGCTTATTTTGGAGAACAAATTGGAGTCTATCATTCTAAATTCAATCAAAACGAAAGAGTTGAAATATGGAATCATGTCTTAAATAATGACATGAATAAATTTAGAATTGTGTTAGGAGCACGTTCTTCAATTTTTCTACCTTTTAGAAACCTAGGATTAATTATCGTAGATGAAGAACATGAATCCAGTTTCAAGCAATATGATCCTTCTCCCAGATATAATGCCCGAGATTGTGCGATTGTTTTAAGTCATCTACATAAGGCAAATATTGTCTTAGGATCTGCTACTCCATCGATAGAAAGCTATCACAACGCGAAAACTGGCAAGTACACATTGATCAAAATGACGGAGCGATTTGGAGAATCAACTATGCCTGAAATCTTGTGTGCTGATGTCCGAAAAGAACGACGTCAAAAAAGTATGAAATCTCACTTTACTTCTTTCTTAATGGATAACATACGAGAAGCATTGAATTTGAATGAGCAAATTATTCTTTTCCAAAACAGAAGAGGATACACTCCACTTTGGAGGTGTGAAATCTGTAACTGGACGCCTAAATGTATCAATTGTGATGTTTCATTAACCTACCACAAACACAGCAACAATTTAAAATGCCATTATTGCAGCTACTCAACAAAACCAATTGGATCTTGTGCTGCATGTGGAAGCAATAGATTAAACATGCTAGGTTTTGGTACAGAAAAGATTGAAGATGAACTAGCGGTTATCTTTCCGGACAAAGTTGTTAAGCGAATGGATTTAGATACTACGCGTTCTAAAAATGCTTACGCAAACATTCTCAATGACTTTGATAATCATAAGATTGACATTCTTATAGGAACGCAAATGGTTACTAAAGGATTAGACTTTAATAACGTAAATTTGGTTGGGATTTTGGATGCTGACATGATGCTGAACAGAGCTAATTTTAGAGCATTTGAAAGATCTTTTCAATTAATGACTCAAGTTGCAGGAAGGGCAGGAAGAAGAAAAAAACGAGGGAAAGTAATTGTTCAGACGGGCGATCCCGATCATTGGGTTATTCAAAAAGTGATAGACCATGCATATGAAGAGTTTTACGCAAGTGAAATCATTGAACGTAAGAATTTTTTCTATCCTCCTTATTTCAAAATCATTGAAATCACGCTTAAACATAGAAATGAAAACGTACTGATAAAAGCATCGAGTGAATTGGCAGATAAACTGAGATTATCTTTTAAAGAACGAGTTTTAGGTCCTGAATTCCCTGTTGTCAAAAGAATTCATAATTTATTTTTGAAGAGAATCACACTGAAAATTGAAAAAGATGCCAACGATAAAAAAGTAAAGGAACGCATTCACCAAATACTTGATGAATTTTATAGCGTTCCTACTAACAAATCAATTCGTACAGTCATCGACGTTGATCCCGCTTAACCTAGGTATGTTTTAAGCATCCGGCTTCGGGTTGTTAGTCGCAATCTACGAATTGCTTTCTCTTTTATTTGTCTTACTCTTTCTCTTGTTAATTCAAATCGTTCTCCTATTTCTTCCAAAGTCATTGGTGCTTTTTCATTCAAACCAAAAAACATTCTAACAACTTCTCCTTCTCTTGGTGTCAACGTTTTTAACGAACGTTCTATTTCATTTCTCAACGACTCAAGTAAAAGATTTTTTTCAGGACCAGGTAAAGAATCATTAGGGAGTATATCATACATACTCGACGAAGAAGCATCTCCCTCAACTAATGGAGCATCCATTGAAACATGACGTCCATTATTTCTCATTGACTGTTGAACATCTTCTATCGTACAATCTAAAAAATCTGCTAATTCACTTGCAGAAGGCGGTCTTTCAAATTTTTGTTCTAATTCTGAAAAGGCTTTGTTGATTTTACTAATCGTTCCAATTTTATTTAAAGGTAAACGCACTACCCTAGCTTGTTCTGCTAATGCTTGCAATATTGATTGACGAATCCACCAAACAGCATAAGAAATAAATTTAAAGCCTCTGCTTTCATCAAATCGTTTTGCTGCTTTAATTAAGCCAACATTACCTTCATTGATAAGGTCTGGTAATGAAAGTCCTTGGTTTTGATATTGCTTAGCAACAGAAACAACAAATCTTAAATTCGCTTTGGTTAATTTCTCCAAAGCAAGCTTATCACCCATTTTTATTTTTTGAGCTAATTCCACCTCTTCTTCAGCGGTTATTAAATCAACTCGACCAATCTCCAATAGGTATTTGTCCAGTGATGCAGTCTCACGATTAGTGACTTGCTTAGTGATTTTAAGTTGTCTCATATTAAAAACGATTTAGTGCGTGTATTAATACAACGTGAAGTTAACACATATGGTTGGCTCTCACAAACTTAAATGACCAAAGCATAACTGTAATTATCCAATTTAAACTTGCGAGCGAATATTAGTACTAATCAATCATTTCGGTAAAAAACAACTTGAATGCAATAAACCTAGTCCTTTTCACTAACTTTGACACATGAAAATATTAATGGTTTGCTTAGGTAATATTTGTCGTTCTCCTCTTGCTGATGGCTTGTTGAGAGAAAAAGTGTCCAAAAAAGAATTAAATCACATCATAGATTCTGCCGGAACTTGTGATAATCACATTGGCCAATCTCCGGATGCAAGAATGACCAAAACAGCCAAATCGTATGGTACTGATATTAGTAACCTTAAAGCAAGGCAATTTTCCCAAAGTGATTTTGATGACTTTGATTTGATTTATGTAATGGATCAAAGTAATATGAAGAATGTAATTTCTCTTGCAAGGGATCAAAATGACATTGCAAAAGTAAAATTGATTCTTAACGAAACGCATCCTGAACAGAATTTAGAAGTTCCAGACCCTTATTTTGGAGGAGAACAAGGATTTATTGATGTTTACTCAATGCTTAACGAGGCAACTGACCAGATTATAAAAAACATAGAAGGAAAATGAAGAACGGAAATTTATTTTTAATCCCAACAACCTTAGGCGGAGAAAGTGTCAATGACATTGTTCCGGCTGATGTTCAAAAAAAAGTGATTGAACTAAGATGTTTCATTGTTGAAAATATCAAATCAGCACGTCGATTTTTACGAAAGATTGACAGAACTTTCCCTATCGATGATTGCGAGTTTTTTATATTGAATCATAGAACGGATGTCTCAGAATTGTATAGCTTTATTCAACCTGCTTTAAAAGGAGAAGATATCGGTTTAATGTCTGATGCAGGTTGCCCTGGAGTTGCTGACCCTGGAGGAGCAATCGTTAATCTTGCACACGAAAAAGGCATAAAAGTGAATCCTTTTGTCGGACCATCTTCTATTCTTTTAACATTAATGGGAAGCGGATTTTCTGGACAGAACTTCACCTTTCATGGGTATTTACCTAAAGAAAGAAAAGCAAGAATTAGTGTTTTAAAAAGGTATGAATCAGACACGCGTAAAACAAGAATGACGCATCTTTTTATGGACACACCTTATCGAAACATGAATGTTTTAGATGATTTACTCAACGCTTTAGCAG
>DQTF01000171.1 GCA_015662935.1 Crocinitomicaceae bacterium
ATTGCAAAAGAGAAAGCTAATGCAGAACAAGAAGCAGAGGCTTTAGCCCAAAAAGAAGCTTATGATGCGACCATTTCTGCTGCCGATCATGCTTTTGATCTAGCAAATTGGGATGAAGCAACAGCGAAATATAGAGAAGCAATGTCTTTTGATGCTTCGCAAAATTATCCAAATGAGCGTTTGACTTTAATAGAAGAGAAGATTGCTGAAGAAAAGGTAAAGGCCGAACAGGAAGCAGATATACTAGCAAAAAAAGCGGAAGAAGCCGCCGCCGCTTTAGCTTTAACGGAGAAATACAATAGCGTTATTGTTTTAGCTGATAATGCGTTTAATTCTTCTAATTGGGAGGAGGCAACGAGCAAGTATCAAGAAGCAATGTCGATTGATGCTGCTCAAAGTTATCCTTCTGAACAAATAGCTTTGATTAAGGCAAAACTCGAAGAACAAAAACAATTGGCAGAAGAAGAACTGGCTGAAAAAGAAAAACTCGATAAATATAATGCATTGGTGGTAGAAGCGGAAGGTCTTTTTAATTCTTCTAATTATACAGATGCAATTAGTAAGTACAGAGAAGCATTACTTGTAGATAATTCACAATCGTATCCTGTTGAGCAAATCGCTATAATTGAACAATTAATTTCTGAGAAGCAGTCTGAAGCTGATAAACTAGCTGCAGAAGCGAAAAAGAAAGCAGAAATCAGTGCTTTATTAGCAGAAGGACAAACTCTATTTTCAAAAGATAAATTGGAGGATGCAAAATCAAAATTTGAGCAAGTAATTATTTTGGAGAGTTCAAATTCGGTTGCAGTAAGTAAGATTCAAGAAATCAATGCTAAACTTTTAACCCAACAACAAGAGTTAAATAAGGAACAAGCTTTCAATGATTTAAAAGATGAAGGTTATCGCCTTGCTGGAATTGGAGAATTACCATCTGCAAAGAATAAATTAATTCAAGCAATTGCTATTAAACAAGACAATGCTGTGCAAGCTAAAATTACAGAGATTGAAGGACTCATTCAAGCAAGAAACGCAGCGAAGAGTATTGACGAAAATTACGCAAGTATCTTAGAAGAAGCAAGTCGAAAAGAAATTAGTCATGATTATGTTGCTGCTATTTCTAAATACAATGAAGCGCTCGCAGTTAAACCTGGAGAATCATTTCCTCAGCAAAAAATCAATGAGTTAAAGAATCTTTTGGAGAATGAAAAGGAAGCAAAAACCATTGATGAAAAGTATAAGAAGTCAATGGATAGAGGTGATGACTTAATGACTCATAAAGATTATTTAGGAGCAATTCAAGCATATAACGAAGCACTTTCTTTCAAACCTTCAGAACAAGAGCCAGTTGATAAAGCAGCTGAAGCTGAACGACTTGAAAAAGCAAAGGATAATGATTCTGATAAGCAGTATGAGAAAATTATTACCGTTGCGCAAAAGAAAATTGATGCAGCAGAATACGTTAGAGCAATCGAATTATTGAACCGAGCAAAAGGATTACGTCCAACTGATGATAGACCTCAAAAAATGTTGGATAGAATTGGAATTCTTAAAAAACAAGAGGCAGAGTTCATTGCTCTGATGAATGAAGGGAATACTTTAGCTTCAAATAAAAAATATCAGGATGCAATCACAAAATATGAAGCTGCAGGAAGAAAAAAGCCAACAGCAATTGAACCAGATGAGAAAATTGCCGAAATGCGTAGACTGATTGCTTCTTTTAATTCAGTTAATCAAAAAAATGCACTCTATACTGAGTATATGGAGAAAGGGGATTCTCAACTACAGTCTGAGAAGTATGTAGAATCACTCACTCATTTTCAGAATGCCTTGTCTGCAAAGCCAGGTGATATAACTGCTAAGAATAAGATCAATGAGGTGCAACAAATTCTAGATGATATATCCAATCAAAAGAATGCTGAGTTGGATTTGAAAAATCGTTTTGATGCACTTGTGAAGATTGCAGATGGTTCATTCTCTGCTTCAGAATACGGAGAAGCGAGAGGTAAGTACGAGGAAGCTTTAGGCTTATTACCTGGTAATTCATATGTTGAATATCAAATTAATGAATGCATAAAGCAACAAAGATTGGCAACCTCTGCTCAAGCGGAAAAAGAATACCAAAAAATAATCAAGGCAGCAGATAAGAATTTCAACAAGGAGAAATACGAGAAAGCAATCGATTATTATACACGTGCAATTGGTTTCAAACCTGCGGATCCTTATCCAAAAGAAAAGTTAGCAGAAATTAATGGGATTTTAAATCCTGCGAGTGTTGCGTCTGCAGAATTGGAAGACCTTGGTGATCCTTTTGACAGTTCTATTATGGATGGCTCTTTTATTCTTGCAAAAGCAGAAGCAGAAAGGAAATCATTGAAGAAAATAAAAATTGAGCGTAAATATAGAGCGATTCAAGGTGGCGCAACAGCCAAAACGGTTGACAATATGTCTGATCACTACCAAACGTCGAATGACATTTACATGGCGTATGAGAGAATATCAATTGATGCGGGTGAAAATAATTTGAATCAAGATGAAATTGCAGCTGCATTGCGAAAAGCGAAGCTAGAATTAGAGAATGAAGATGCTCAAAATATTCAATACGAAAAAGCTGAAAACATTGCAGACCAATCAATTCTTTATCAAATTAATGAGGAGTCATTGATTGATTACGGCGAAAGAGAAGATGTTTACAGAGAGAACAGCGACTTAATGAAAAAAGTACAAACTTCTCACATGGATGCAAGATCAATTGATATTGCTGATGATTATTCTGCAAATATTCAATCAGACCAAGATTTGATTGAGATTAAATCAAAATTTGATGACGGTATTGTCGAGCGTTTTGAAGAAAGAGCAGAGGTTGCTGAGAATGTCAAAGTTATTCAAAAAATCGCACAACAAGCACACCAAGAAAGAGAATACAGCAACAACGAAGGACTGATTTCTGATCAAGTTGAATTGGATAAAATTGAGGTTGCACAGGAAGAACATGCTAAAATTGAAAGCATCTATGCGCAAGGTAATAATGAGGTTTTAAAAACTGGTTTGAAGGAATTGGCTGAAGCCCATGACAATGAATTGTATCGTGAAACGAGTAAATACAGAGACAATAAAATAGCGATTGATGATGAGGTAAAAACTAATTCAGAGATTGTTGAAATGGAAAATAAAGCACATGCTGAAAAAGTGAAGTACATTGAAAGAATGGACAAAAAAGCAACCATTCAAACAGTTGAAGCATTAGAGGGAGATTTACAAGAAAGATTGAATGCTCGTAAAGAAATTTATGATGTGTATGCGAATGTTAGTGAGAATACGAGAGAAGAAGTTGTGAAATTAGAAAGTAATAATGAAGATTTAAAGGAAGTTAACAAAACAATTACTGCTAAAGAATCAGCAAATAACATTGGGAAGAAAGAAGATTTATACGCGGCACAAGCGGAACTAAATAAAGTAACCGATAAGCAAAAAGATAAACCAATTATTGGAAATACTCTTGGAGAAGAATATCCTGAAGGAGTTTCTCAAGAATCATTTACTAAAAGCGATCAAGACGGTTTAGTGACTACAATTATTACACGTAGAGTTGTGGTGATTGAAGGGCATGCAAATGTTTACGTTAGAACGCAATCTTTACACGGAATTACATACAGCAAAAATGGAAAACCTAGTTTATCAAGTACTTGGAATAAAGAAACACAAGGCCCTCACTTGGAGCGTCATTTTTAGTAGTTTCTTTTTATTTTCTTGTTCTGAGATTGTAAAAACAACTTCTTCACACGTTGAAATTTACGGAGAAACGCAAGGCACAACTTACTCCATTATCCTTGCAGAAAAAGGAGTTCCAATTACAAAAAAGCAAATTGATTCTATTTTTACAGCATTCGACTTGTCGCTTTCAACCTATGTTGAAGGTTCTGTAATTTCCCAAATTAATCGTTCTGAAAGTAATTTCAATATTCTTGACAAGAATCATTTTTATCGAGAATGCTATCAATTGAGCCAAGATATTTACTCCAAAACGGATGGCTTTTTCGATCCGTCAGTTTTTCCTTTGGTAAAAGGTTGGGGCTTTATGAACCACATGGATTCTCCTCTTTCAAAAAATGAAGTTGATTCCATTCTTACTTTTGTTTCATTTGAAAAAGAACGCTTTCATCAAGTTGAATTTAAAGATGATTCTATTTTCTTTGAAAAGTCCAATCCGAATTTTAAAATTGACTTCAATGCAATTGCACAAGGTCAATCGGTAGATGTTGTGGCTGATTATTTAAAAAGCAAAGGATACTCTAATTTCTATGTTGAAGTTGGCGGAGAACTGAAAGTAAGCGGATTCAATCGGGAAGGAGTAAAATGGAAAATAGGAATTGATTCTCCAAAAGAGAATTTAGAACATCGAGAATTGGAAAATATTCTTCATTTGACAAATGCTTCAATTGCAACAAGTGGAAATTATCGTAAGTTTTATGTAAAAGATGGTGTAAAATACACTCATTCTCTTAATCCGAAAACTGGTTTTCCTGTTCATCACTCTCTATTAAGTGTCACTGTGATTGCAGAAGATTGCGCAACGGCAGATGGCTATGCTACATCTTTTATGGTAATGGGAAAAGAAGCGACCTTGAGTTTTGTCGAAAATCATCCCGAAGAGAAGCTTGAAGTTTACCTGCTGTCAGCAGCTGAGAATGATTCCATCGATCGAGAAATGTCAGTAGGATTCTCACAATACTTGCAAGAATAACTTTATTAAGCATCAAATTGTGTGTAAGTATTGATTCGATTGTTTTTAGATCAAAATTATTCTTGTAATTTCATAGTATGGATAAAATTAAATCTAGTTTTTTGGCAAGAGCAATTGTTATTGGTTTAATGATGCTGTTCAGCTTTTTTATTATCAGTCATTATTGGATGTTATCTCCCGACGATTCTATTACTCAAATCCCCAGAACTTTGTTGCTAGTAGTTTTCGGCTATATATTGTTTCAAATTCTTAAACGCTTTCTGTTTCAAAAGAAAAACTGGTGGGACTGGTTGTACTACATAGGCCTAATTAGCATTGTTGTTCCTGTTTATTTTGGAGAAGATACTAACATCAGTACAATGTATTCATTGGCTAAGTTTGGCGTATTATTTTTAATGGTTCCATTATTGCTCGATGCAATTCAATTAATGAATGAAAAAAAATAAAGTCATGGGGAAAATAATTTTTGGAGTATTAGCAGTAAGTATCATGCCCGTCGTTTTGTCATTTAGAAGCGAGAAAGGTGGAGAAGAAAAAATCAATTGGATGTCTTGGGAAGAAGCAGTGATTCTTTCGAAAGAGAACCCCAAACGAATATTCATTGACGTTTATACAGAATGGTGTGGTTGGTGCAAGAGAATGGATAAAACAACTTTCTCGGATAAAGAAGTGGCAACATTTATGAACAAAAACTTCTACGCTGTAAAGTTAGATGCAGAACAAAAAGAAGATATTATTTTTCAAAATAATACGTTTAAATTTCTTCCAGATGCTGGGAGAAGAGGTGTTCATGAATTGGCAAAAGCATTGCTAGATGGAAAAATGAGTTACCCTTCAATTGTTTATATGGATGAACAGTTTAGAAGAATTACGATTTCTGCAGGGTACAAAGATGCTAAGGGAATTATGCCGGAGTTAAAATATGTTGGCAAAGGTATTTATGAAAAAATGACTTGGCAAGATTACTACCAGTCACTTAATTTGGAAAAATAAAGAATGAATAAGAATTCTAAAAGAGTCCATTTTATTGCCATTGGCGGAAGCGCTATGCATAACTTGGCAATAGCTTTGAGTAGAAAAGGTTTTTTAGTGACGGGTTCAGATGATGAAATATTTGAACCTTCGAAATCACGTTTAAACAAACAAGAAATCCTTCCAAGTCAATTAGGATGGAATGCGGAGAATATTGATGAGAACATAGAAGCAATCATTCTTGGAATGCATGCAAGAGAAGATAATCCTGAATTGCTTCGGGCAAAAGACTTGAATTTGCCAATTTATTCTTATCCAGAGTATTTATACGAGCAAAGCAAGAGCAAAAAAAGAATAGTAATTGGTGGTTCTCACGGGAAAACAACAATTACCTCTATGATTTTACATGCCGTAAATGAATTGGGAATTGACGTTGATTATATGGTCGGTGCACAATTGGAAGGATATGACTGCATGGTTAAATTAACCAATTCTGCGGAGATAATGCTTCTCGAAGGCGATGAATATTTAAGTTCTCCCATAGATAGACGTCCAAAATTTCATTTATACAAGCCTGATGTTGCGATTATAAGTGGAATCGCTTGGGATCACATTAATGTTTTTCCAACCTTTGATAATTACGTAGATCAATTTAGAATTTTTTGTTCTCTGATTGAGAAAAATGGAGTCTTAGTTTATAATTCGGAGGACGAAGAAGCCAATCAATTGGGAAATGAATTTTCAACGAAATTGAAAGCTGTCGCTTATCAAACTCCAGATTATTCGGTTACGAATACTGGAACAATTCTTCACTTTGACAACAAAGATTATCCCTTACAAATTTTCGGGGGACATAACTTACAGAATTTAATGGGGGCTATGAATGTAGCTAAAGAAATTGGTATTCCAAACGATGATTTTCTAAATGCAATGAAATCTTTTACAGGTGCAGGCAAACGTTTAGAAAAAATTACAGAGAATGATTCTTTTGTCATGTATAAAGACTTTGCGCATTCTCCTTCTAAACTGAAAGCAACCACAAAAGCAGTGAAAGAACAATACGCCGACAGAACAGTAGTTGCTTGTATGGAATTACATACGTTTTCATCATTGAAGAAAGAGTTTTTACCTCAATACAAAGACGCAATGGAGAGTGCAGATGTAGCCATTGTCTACTATAGTCCAGAAGTTGTGCAACATAAAAAATTAGCACCAATTACTAAAGAATTAGTGAAAGATGGCTTTGGAGGTGATGTATTGGTTTTAAATCAGACAGAAGAAGTGCTAGATTTTATCCATGAGCAAAATTGGAATAATGCCGTTTTGTTAATGATGTCCTCGGGTAATTTTGATGGAATTAATTATGAAGAATTAGGCAATAAACTAAGTTAAATTCCGTAAATTAGTTATACAAACAATGATAGCTAACTTATAAATTTTTTATTCCCTTTCGTATTAATCCTTTTATTTTCTTGTAATAAAGACAAAGTAATTGATTCACAAGTAAAAGCAATATGGATTTCTGAAGCATTTTCTAGTTTAACCTCGAATACTTTTCCAAATGTGAAGGCTATTTCGTGGTGGCATGAAAACTTTGATGGATCTCGTTTAAGAATAGACTCTTCTCAGTTTGTAAGTGATCCAATTTTTTCTTCGAATAAGTTACAAATTCCTTCTGCTGGAATGTATCACGCAGCATATCATTGATATTTGTAACACAAATGGTGCAAACAATATTATTTGGTTTTTTCACGTGGATGCGTATAGAGAATCTGATGTTGCACGGAATTATTTGGAGAATTATTATCCTAGTGATGCGTACATTGATTGGATTGGAGTAAGTGTTTATGGTCCACAAACTCAAAGAGAAGATTACCAACCTTTCTCAGAGATTTTATCTGATGTATATCCTTTTTTAACCAATCTATCGAGTAAACCTATTGCAATTTTAGAGTTTACAATTACGGAATAGTTTTAAATATACGTCATTCTACGTATTTCAGAATCTGTATTTGTACAATACATTTGTATCAAACAAAAACAGATCATTATGAACACAAAAAAAATTATCGTTTCAACATTAGTCATTGCGCTTTCAATAGGAGGTTTTACTTCTTGCAAGAAGAAAGGCTGTACAGATTCAGCAGCAACAAATTATAACGCAGCAGCAACATCAGATGATGGCTCTTGTGAATTTGTAACTACGCCAGTTACACCAACACCATCAGCTACCGCACCAGGTGGATATTCTCCAACTTTTACAGGAAGTTACGGTTTATTGGTTGGAATTAAATCATTGAGTACAACAAGCGTTGGAGGAATTAACATTGATACAAGTATAGGAACTGCGGTTGCTACTTTTTCAAATGATGGAGGAGTGACCAATGAAACTGCGGGAGGAATTGATGCGAACGGAGATGTGTTAACAATGCAAACAAATAATTCTTACGTATTTACGCCAGGTGTTACTATGCCTACAGGTATAACGTTTACAAGTCCTTTAGCCTGGACAGGAACTGGAGCAACATGGCCAGCATTTACTGCGTCCACTTCAATTGGTTTTGCTGTTTTAGATGATTTTACACCAGCTGCACCATCTACGTCAGCAGATTATACAGTTACAGCAACTGCAATTTCAAATGCAGATTCAATTTATTATTCTGTAATTGGTCCAAACGGAACTCTTTACTTTGTTGAACCAGCAGGAACAATGTCACACACTTTTTTAGCAGCTGACATGGCAACTATCGGTGCAGGAACAGGTTATGTTCAAATCGTTGGCATTAATTACGACCCTCAAACAATAGGTGGTAATTCTTACTGGATTATGAACGAAACAGTTAGAACGAAATCAGTTACGATTAACTAATAGAAATTACCAACCACTAAAGAACGGTCTTGATTAATTTCAAGATCGTTTTTTTTAGGCTTCGTTTTTCAACACTTTAGCATCAAAAATAAAAGTAGCGAAAGGTAGGAGTGAGGCTGCTAATCCAACTAATGTTTTAAGGATGCTCCAGTTATTTTTCTTTGCAACAATCAGTATCCATATGCAATAGAGAATAAAGAGAATCCCATGGATCATCCCAACTACCTTATTTGGCATACCTATCTCGTACATATATTTTAACGGCATTGTTAACGCAAGAAGTAAATAAGAAACTCCTTCTGTTATCGCTAAAACTCTCAATTGGCCTAATTTTGTTTTCATTTTTATTTATTATTTTTAAGTAGAATTTAAGAAGTCAGAAGTTAAAAGAAGTGTAACAATTACCAACTTCATCATTCAATATCTACTTCAATTTTTCATTTTTCAATTCTCCTTCAACCTCTTCTTCAGCATCATTAATTCATCTCTCAATCTTGCTGCCTCAATAAAATCTAGATCTTTAGCAGCTTTCTCCATTTGCTTTTGTGTATACTTCATTGATTTTTCCAACTGTTCTTTACTCATATATTGAACAACAGGATCTGCAGCAACAGAATAAGTGTCATCAATTTGATAAGGATTGATACCATCATCACCCGCAACTTTCGTTGATTCTAATATCTTCTTAGTCGATTTATTCAATGCAGTAGGAACAAGTCCATGCTCTGTATTATAGTCTTCCTGTAACTTACGTCTTCTTGCAGTCTCATCCATTGTTCGTTGCATAGAATCGGTCACTTTATCAGCATAAAAGATTACTTTCCCATTCACATTTCTAGCTGCACGACCGACCGTTTGAACCAATGAACGTTCATTTCTCAGGAATCCTTCTTTATCTGCATCAATGATTGCAACCAGTGAAACCTCTGGCAAATCAAGCCCTTCACGCAATAGGTTGACACCAATTAAGACGTGAAATTCTCCCAGACGCAACTGACGAAGAATTTCAACGCGTTCAAGTGTGTCTATTTCAGAATGAATGTATCGGCAAAGAATTCCTAATCGATCAAGATACTTTTGCAGTTCTTCAGCCATTCTTTTTGTCAATGTTGTGACAAGAACTCTTTCGTCTACTGCTATTCGTTTGTGGATCTCTTCGATAAGGTTATCAATTTGATTATCACTTGGTCGAACTTCGATGAGAGGATCTAACAAACCTGTTGGACGAATAACTTGTTCAACAACAATTCCTTCAGATTTCTCCAATTCATAATCGGCTGGAGTTGCAGAAATATAAATAGTTTGATGCAGCAAAGATTCAAATTCCTCAAATTTTAGAGGTCGATTATCCATGGCTGATTGTAGTCGAAAACCATAGTCAACAAGGTTTAATTTTCTTGCTCTGTCACCTCCGTACATTGCACGAACCTGTGGTAATGTCACATGACTTTCATCGATGACCATTAAGAAATCATCGGGAAAATAATCCAATAAGCAGAAAGGTCTTTGTCCAGGAGAACGCATGTCAAAATATCTTGAGTAATTCTCAATACCTGAGCAGTAACCTAGCTCTCGAATCATTTCCAAATCGTAAGTTATCCGTTCTTTCAAACGCTCACTTTCTTCTATTTTCCCTTGTTTTCTGAATTGTTCGACTTGTAAAACCATGTCTTCGCCAATCATATCGATTGCTTTTTTGGTTGTATCAGGACTGGTCACAAAAATATTTGCAGGATAAATACTTATTTCATCAAAAGCCTCAATTCTATCATTCGTTTTAGGATCGATGGAAGAGATTGCTTCAATTTCATCTCCCCAATATTCAACTCGAATCGCATAATCGGCATAGGCTAGATAAATATCGACGGTGTCTCCTTTTACCCGAAAAGTTCCCCTTTCAAACTCTTGATTGGCTCTGGAATATAAATTTTCCACTAACTTAAAGAGAAATTTATTTCTAGAAAGTAATTCTCCTTTTTTAATATGTAAGATACTTTTTGCGAACTCTTCTGGATTTCCAATACCATATATACAAGAAACTGAAGCAACAACTATGACATCTCTTCTCCCAGAAAGTAGGGCAGAGGTGCAAGAAAGACGTAGTTTTTCAATCTCATCATTGATGGCAAGGTCTTTCTCAATGTAGGTTCCTGTAACAGGTAAAAAAGCTTCGGGTTGATAATAGTCATAATAAGAGACAAAATATTCGACTCTATTCTCAGGGAAAAATTGCTTGAATTCTCCATATAGCTGTGCTGCCAAGGTTTTGTTGTGAGAAAGAATTAAGGTAGGTCGGTCCAATTCCTTGATGACGTTGGCTACGGTAAATGTTTTTCCACTTCCAGTTACACCAAGTAAAGTTTGAAATGGAACATCATTGTGAATCCCTTCAATAAGCTCTTTTATGGCGTTTGGTTGATCACCTGTTGGCTCAAAATCAGAAACTAATTGAAAATCCATTTACTTGGTTTATTATTCAGAATCTAAAATTAAGAATTAATTCATTGGATGATTAGAACATTGGAACATTAAATCATTAGTATCTTGAATCATTGTGACAAAAAAACTATCTTTGTAAAAAAAGAACGCAATGGCAAGTAAAAGAATATTAAAGAAGAATGTAAACGCAATGGTATTTGATATCGTAGAAGAATGTTTTACAATTCAAATGGCTGATGAGAAGAAAATGGATGCTTCTAATAAAATTATTGACGAAGCTGCAGATTACCAAATTGAGGTTTTGGCTAAGATTAATGGTGCTAAAAACAGTGCTGATTTTAAAGGTTTGCGTGGAGAAATCGAAGAGAAAGCAATTGACTTTATTAAAAAATTGAACAAATTGGGTTAGAAATAACTTAAAATAAATGTATTTTTAAGCGTTCCAATGTGGGACGCTTTTTTTATGCAATGCCGAACTTGATGAGATATACCTATGGATAAAATGAATTTAAAAAAAATGATTATTGCCATTGGCTTGTTCATTTTTGTAGCTATTTTATTTCTAACTCCAAAAGACGAAAATGCAACATTTTGGTATGCTATTGCAGTAGCTGGATTAATGGTTCTTTTTTGGTTGTTTGAAGTCGTTCCGATTTATGTGACTGCATTATTTCCATTTGTTTTAGCAATTCCTTTGGGTATCTTAGAACCTTCTCACCTGTCAGCCGCTTATGGGCATAAGTATATTTATTTGTTCTTCGGAGGTTTTGTTCTTTCTCTTGCTTTGGAAAAATGGGATGTGCATAAGCAAATTGCAGAAGGCATTATTCGATTAGTGGGGACTTCAAAAGCACGCATTTTATTAGGTTTTTTGTTAAGCACAGGGTTGTTGAGTATGTGGATTTCCAATACTGCTACTGCATTGATGATGTTACCGATGGCAATGGCGGTACTTTCTAAAGTGGAGAAAAAAGGAAAGTCTAAATTCTCTGTATTCTTGTTGCTTTCAGTTGCGTATGGGGCAAGTATAGGTGGAATGGCAACACTCGTCGGTTCTCCTCCCAATATTTTAATGGCAGGTTTGTTAGAAGATAATTTTGGAGTTACGGTAGATTTTTTCTCCTGGATGAAAGTAGGTTTTCCACTAAGTCTAATTATGCTTACCATTGTTTATTTCTTTTTCTATTTCCTTATGGGAAAAGAAAGAAATGAGAACTTACATGAAGTGCATGAAGAAAAGAAAAAATGGACAAAGAATCAATTGAGAGTGATTATTCTGTTTTCAATTGTTGTAGTTCTTTGGTCATTTAGAATGCCTTTAACGAAGTATTTAGGAGTTCATTATACAGATGAAGGAGTCGCTGTTTTGGGAGCAATCTTACTCTTCTTTTTACCAGGAGAAAAGAAAGAAACCAAACTGTTAGAATGGAAGGATACCAAAAACTTACCTTGGGGAATACTTATTCTTTTTGGTGGCGGAATGGCGTTAGCAAAGATGTTAGAAATCAACGGTGTCATTTCAGAATTAACGGGAGTTTTTGAGAATTATGCGAATTCTCCGTTATATATTCTACTTGGTGTGTTAGTTGTAATTGCAATTTTCGGGACTGAAATAATGTCGAATATGGCGCTGGTGTCTGTTTTTGTACCTGTCGTTGCTCAATTCGCCTTGCAAACAGATTTTTCCATTATCCAATTGTGTATGCCGATTACACTTGCTGCAAGTTGTGCATTTATGTTACCAGTCGGAACACCTCCAAATGCAATTGTCTTTTCTTCAGGACAGTTAAGAATTAATCAGATGGCAAGAACAGGGTTTGTGCTGAATTTAATTGGAGTAATTGTGGTGATTGCTTTTAGTTTGCTATTTATTTGATTTCTAAATCTACAGTTGGAAATGTAATTTTTAATTCTACGCCTCCTTCAATTGTTTGAAAACGATATTGCCCATTTAGCTTGTCTGTAAAAGAATCAATAATGGTCATTCCTAGAGAATCCTTGTTTTTCTCTCTTTGAATCAATTCTTTTCCATTATTAAACATTGAGAAAATAATTTCTTGACCATTTGTTATCAAGTCTATAGTAATGGTTGGCTGTTTGGTTTCTTTAAAGGCATGCTTGATTGAATTCGTCATGAACTCATTAAAAATCAATCCAATAGATATGGCTTGAGAAGAGGATAGTACTAGATCCATCGCCTGCATTTGAATTTCGATTTTTGTATCCGTAGAGTTCTTGAATAGTTCTACAATCTCAGATAGGTAGGTCTGAGCATCAATCGAAATGTAATTTGAGTTTTGATGCAGCTTTTCATGTAGCAATGCCATTGCTTGAACTCTGCTTACACTATTTTTAAAGGCTTCTTGCGCTTCTTGTGAAGCTACAGAATTGGATTGTAAACGAAGTAAACTCGCAATTATTTGCAAGTTGTTTTTGATGCGGTGATGTGTCTCTTTGAATAATACATCACGTTCATTGATTAATTTCTCTAGCTCTTCATTTTTCAAGTTTAATTCTGATGTCCTTTCAGTAATTTTACGTTCTAACGCATGCTGAAATCCATTAATTTGATTCGTGAGAATGTTAAACTCATTGCTTAACTTGGTAGTGTTTGAATTACCGACAATTTTTACTTCTTTTAACATGTTTGTTCTCGACATCTCAGAAATTTTAGAAGTCAAAATATTGAGTGGCCTTGTAATTTTGTATGTTATTAACATGATTAACAATACTGTAATTAACAATGAACAAAGCAGAATAATTAAAAATCGTTTGAATTCTTGATTTGTTAGAGTGTCTAATAAACTTGAATTGGAAACAATTTGGAGAACATAGCCTTTGAAATATTCTGCTTCCCGCATTTCAAGAAACATAAGATCGATGTATCGATTAGATTGAGCACTTTTGTTTACAATCGTTGTGTCTTTTTTATTTTCATAGGTTAGAATAGCGGTATTTTTGTATACTTCTTCAATTTCAGCTCCTTTATTTCTTCCCCTTAAACTCTCTGTTGCTCCAAATAAATCAATCGATTCTATATTGGAATAACGATTTGATAGTTTTTTATCTTAGCACTAAAATCATTAATGATTAATTCAATATCGTTAATTTGAATACCTATTTCAAGAATAGAGTTCTCATTGATAGCAAAATAAGCGTACTTTTTTGGTTTGTTTGAATAATTTTCTGTAGCAATA
>DQTF01000144.1 GCA_015662935.1 Crocinitomicaceae bacterium
CTGAAATCACAAACGAAGGAACAGATTTAACTATTGTTTCTTACGGTTCTACGTTTAACCTTTGTCAAGTTGCGGTTCAGCAATTGGCAGAATTAGACATCTCCGTAGAATTAATTGATGTGCAAACTTTATTGCCGTTTGACATCAACCACATGATTGCTGATTCTTTAAAGAAAACCAATCGTTTATTAATCGTTGATGAAGACGTAAGCAGTGGAGGAACAGCCTATATTTTAGACAAAGTTCTCGTTGAGCAAAAAGGATATTATCATTTAGATTCTGCACCGGAAACATTGAGTTCTAAGAATCATAGACCTGCCTACGGTTCAGACGGAGATTACTTCTCAAAGCCGAGCATCGATGATATTGTGGAAAAAGTCTATGCGATGATGAATGAAGTTGATCCTGAAGCATACCCGAGTATATATTAGGCTGGAGCTTTCGATTCGCTGACGCTGTTAGAGATTTGGAGTATTAGACCGACGTGGTTTGAGGAAAGTAAATGAAAAATATTTAATGCTAAATCCTTAATATTAAAGTAAATCCCATCGTTAGCAACCTAAGTTACTCTCCACCTCTCTCCTTCTATCTATTTTTGTAAGGACTTAAAACAAAAAACATCTAATAAATATGAATTGGACAACATACACATCGAAATTTACAAGTATCTTGGAAGGTACTTATACAGAAAAACCTTATGACAATCCTGAATATGTGGAATACGTCAAGCTTAATAATTCTCGACTAAACCGTTGGGATAAGAAACTTGTAATTCCAGAAGAGGCATTAGCAACTATTGAATCAATTAATGAACCACAAACATGGATTCTCATTGTTGAACATTGGTGTGGAGACGCAGCTAATTTGGCACCTGTCATTAATAAAATTGCAGAATCTAACGACAACATAACATTAGATATTCAACTAAGAGACAGCGAACCTTTTTTAATTGAGCAATATTTAACCAATGGCGGAAAGTCAGTTCCAAAGTTGATTGTTAGAGATAGCAAAGGCAATGATTTATTCACTTGGGGACCAAGGCCTGCAGAATGCCAAGCAATGGTTATGAGCAACAAAGATGCGGACATGACGGCGCAGGAAAAGAAAGCTGCAATACAAGTATGGTATAATAAAGACAAAGGTCAATCTACTTTCAATGAATTGGCTGCTTTAATCGCTGAAACAATTCCAGTAGTTGCATAAAATATCCGAGCATTCTAATCTTCTTTAGGATGCTCGATTTATTTTCTCAAATCAATTGCGTGAAATTCTTTCGTTAATTCAATGTATTCATCCGAGTACGAATTGTCCATATTTCTAACCGTCAATTCTTTTTCTTCTGTTAGAACTGCTGAATGATTCAGGCACAAAACAACTCGATTTACATCTTTATTAGGTTTTCCTTTCATGGAAATAGCGGTCTTAATTCGCAAAGCATTCAATTCTGCCTTCAATGACCATTTTTCTCTTTCTGAAGAAGGAATAATTACCCAAAATTCACCTTTATCTGACAGCAACTCTTTTACCTTTTGCAAAATAATTGACGCAGGTAAGTTTTCTTCGTGCCGAGCTTGCGCCTTTCTAGTGTCTTTATTTAAGTTAGTCGTTGCATAATAAGGTGGATTAGAGAAAATCAAGTCGTATTTATTCTCCGTATTAAAATTATCAAAATCTTTATGTAAAATGGATAACCTACCTGACCAAGATGAGTTCTTAAAATTCAATGCGCATTCTTCTGCTGCCAACTCATCTATCTCAACTGCATCAATTTGAATTGTAGTATTCAGTTGTGCAACCATTAAAGAAAGAACACCTGTTCCTGCTCCAATATCTAAACCTCTATGTTTTTTTGATGAATCAATCAATACTCCTAAAATCATTGCATCCGTTCCGACTTTCATCGCGGAAACAGATTGTCTGACTGAGAAATGTTTGAAATGGAACATTTTTACTAGATAATGGTGTCGTGTAAAATCCTGTTGGTGTTAAGAATAATACTTCTATTATTAATTACGCATTGTTAATTATCAATTGTCACAGATCGAGATACATTTCAACGAGTCCTTCTGGAGCAGAAATGTGTAATTCTTTTTTGGATCTATCTACCTTCTTAACTAGCCCTTTTAATAACGGGACAAGAATTTCTTTCTCGTCCTTCATGATTTGCAACAACGGATTCACTTTCAAGTCAATAACTTGTTCTACGATTCCAATATTGCCATTTTTCTCATCTATAACCGTAAAACCAACAATTTCATGGTCGTAAAAATTAATCCCTTTTAATTCAGGAAGAATTTGGGCTGGCAAATAAATATCTTTCCGGAGTAACAACTTCGCAGCATTCTCATCTGTTACTCCTTCCAATTTTACTGCTGCGAAACCTTTATTCTTCAACTTCAAAGAATCAATAAAGAAAGGCGTTAAATTATTGTCAATGTCCACAAAAATTGCATCCAGACTAGTATAGTCTTCTGGATTTGTAACATCTAAAAAAAGGGAGACTTCACCTTTGTATCCGTACAATTTAGCAACGTGTCCTAAATGAAAACAATCTTGTTTATTCATAATTGATGGTAAAAAAATAGCGTTTCACTGCCAAAGCAATGAAACGCTATAAAATATATTAAGCAAATAATTACTCAGCAGCTGGTTCTTCTCCTTTTGGAGCTTCTGGAGCTTCTGGAGCTTTTGCTTCTGGAGCAGCTTCTTCAACTGTTTCAGTAGCTGTTTCAACAACCTCTTCAGTTGCTTCAACTTCTGGAGTCGCTTCAACTGGAGTGTTCTTCGCTTCTATTTCTTTTGCTCTTGCAGCATTAACTTCTGCTTCTGCTTTTAACGCATCTGCTTTTGCTTTTGCAGCAGTCTTATCAAGACCACTTGATTTTGCAGCAATTTTTGAATCTTTTTCTTCTAACCACTTTGCAAATTTCTCTTCAACTTGCACATCAGTTAAGGCACCTTTTGCCACACCTTTAATTAGGTGATTCTTGTACAAAATACCTTTATAAGATAATAATGCTCTCGCAGTATCAGTCATTTCAGCTCCAACTTGTACCCAACTTAATGTTCTCTCGAAATTAATCTCGATAGTCGCTGGATTAGTATTTGGATTGTACGTTCCTAATTTCTCAATGAACTTACCGTCTCTTGGTGCTCTTGTGTCTGCTGCTACAATGTGGTAAAATGCTCTTGATTTCTTACCGTGTCTTTGCAATCTAATTTTAGTTGCCATAATGTGTTTACAGTTTGAGGTACTAAACCTCTATTTATAAAATAATTTAACCCTATCTTCCCGAGATAGGAGCGCAAAGATACAATAAACTTAATTAGATAATAGCTTTTACGTCTATTCTTTTTAAAAAAAACTGATTGACAGCTATTTAGGCAAATAAATAGTCGCAAAACAGCAAAAATAACCGTTTATCATTTCAATCTTGCAAACCAATCAAATTTAAATTAATTTCACATTCAATTATAACTTACATCTACTTAACTAATGCATAAACTTTTATTATTTCTTATTCTTCCCATTCAACTACTTAGTCAAGGTTACCAAGTCAACTTGCAAGGGCAAGTTTCTCAAGGAATGGGAGGCGCAGGTTCTGCTCTAATGCAAGATGGTTCTGCTTTATTTTTCAATCCAGGAGGAGCATCCTTTATTCACAAGAATGAAATCAGTTTAAATGTCACGCCAACTTTTGGAAATAGTACCTTTTTAGAAAATAATACCAATTCGATTGCACACACAACTTCACCTGTTGGAACACCATTCTCTGCTTATGGAATTTTTCAAATTAAAGACAGTAGTAAACTAAAGTTAGGAATGGCCATCTATACTCCATTTGGCTCTACTGTAGAATGGGAAGATGAGTGGGCAGGAAGGTTTGCTTTAACTCGTCTAAAACTATTGTCAATATTTTTTCAACCAACTGTGAGTTATCGATTAACTGATAAAATTGGCATTGGAGCAGGATTCATTTATAGTTATGGAAAAGTAAATCTGCAAAAAGATTTGCCAATTCAAGATGCAAGCGGAGAATACGGTCATGCAGAATTAGACGGTTCTGGAAATGGCATTGGATTTAATGTTGGCTTATTTCTTGACCTGACAAAACATGTAAACTTTGCAATTACTTACCGATCAAAAATCGATATGAAAGTAGACAAAGGTATCGCAACTTTCACTGTTCCAAGCTCTTTGGAAGATAAATTTCCTTCTGGAAACTTTAGTTCTTCTCTACCCCTCCCATCAGTCTTTACTTTTGGATTAGGAATTACGCCTAATGACAAGCTATCCATTGCTTTTGATGGGAATTATACTGATTGGACTGCTTACGACACTCTTTCTTTTGATTATGAAAACAATACAGAATCTCTTGATGACACAAAATCACCAAGGAAATATGTTGGATCAATTGCTGCAAGATTAGGTGTGCAATATAAAGCGACTGATAAAATAACTGGTAGAATTGGGTTCACTTATGCATTGTCTCCTGTAATTGATAGATATATCACTCCGGAAACACCTGATGCTAATCGACTAAACTGGACAATTGGAATGGGGTATAAAATTTCAGATCAATTTTCAGTAGATGCCTCTCTTTTGTTTACTCAATTTAAAAGGGAAGCAACCAATGAAGAAACTGGTCTGAGTGGAACTTACAAAACTCGTGTTTGGGCACCAGGCATCCAAATCAATTATACATTGAAATAAATTATGAAGAACAGTATTTATTTAATCGCTGCAATTTCACTTATAACAATTAGTTGTAAGCCTAAATTTAAAATTGAAGACCCAAGTTTTGGTGAAATGAACCCTTCTAGCTATGTTGCGTTAGGAGGCTCAAGTACTTCTGGATATTCTGACGGTGCTTACCACCTGGACGGGCAAGAAAATTCTTATGTCGCAATTTTGGCTAAACAATTTGAAGAAGTCGCTGCAACATCTTTTAATCAACCACTGGCTAGTGCGACTGGAATTAACTTGGATGGAAATTCTCGTTTAATAATGGGATACAAAACGGATTGCAAAGGAGTCAATTCACTTTCTCCAGTGAGAGTTGCCATCAATGGTGATAACACAATTCTTGGAGCAAACATTTATTCTTCTGGTCCTTTTAATAATATAGGTGTCCCAGATTTAGACATCACGAAAATCAATACACCTGGTTATGGTAATTCTGCTAGTGGAACAGGTAATTACAATGAATTCTACTCTAGAATGGCTTCTGATGAAGTTAATGGGACTATTTTAGGAGATGCACTTACGCAAAACCCAACCTTCTTTACAGTTAGACTTGGAGAACAAGACATTCTTACTTATGCATCTAGCGGAGGAACAAAATCAATGCCTGCAACAAACGGTGCTGCTGGAACTGGATTTGACGGAAGTTTGGACGAAGTACTGTCAGTAATGAGTGGAACTGGATCAAAAGGAGTTATTGCAACTATTCCTGATGTAACAAATTTTCCTTTCTTTAATACAATTCCGTTTGATGGATTAGTACTAGACGCTTCACAGGTGACAACATTGAACGCTGTATTTAATGGAACAGGCGTCTCCTTTCAAGTGGGGAAAAATCCATTTATTATGTTAGACCCTAATTCACCTCCTTCGTTTGTAAGACAAATGTTACCAGGAGAAAAAATTCTTCTATCTATACCTCTAGATTCTGTTAAGTGTTTAGGCATGGGGACCATAAATCCATTTTCAGACAAATATGTTTTAACACTAGAAGAAATTGATAGCATTCAAACAAAAACTAACGAATACAACACAATCATTAGACAACAAGCCGGAAACTACGGAATAGCTGTAGTAGATTTAGCAGAATTCTATTCTTCATTAAAAGCGGGTACGGTTTACAACGGTATTTCATTAAGTACTGAATTTGTTTCAGGAGGTGCATTCTCTTTAGATGGGCTAAACTTGAATCCTAGAGGACAATCCATGGTTGCAAATAAATTTTTAGAAGCAATCAACAAAACATTTAACGCTAATATACCTTTTGCAAGTTCAATTAAATATCCTGGAATTATATTTCCTTAATCTTAAAAAATAAATACTATGAAAAAACTTTACATTATCGCATTATCATTAGCAATTACTTCTGCATCATACAGCCAATGTACTGGCGGAAGATATTCATCTGACGTTTTTGCAGGAGTCACTGTTACAAGTGATATTAACTATGGTGCTAATACAAGTAGTACAGGTGTTAATACTCAACTTGATCTAGACTTTTACGAACCAACTGGAGATACTGAAACTGCTCGCCCATTAATTATTTGGGCTCACGGAGGTAGCTTTATCTTTGGCTCAAAAACAGATGCTGATGTAGTGACATTAGGAAATGCTTTTGCTAAAAAAGGGTTTGCTTTTGCATCTATCGATTACCGACTTGAGAGTTCATTCCCAATTACAGCAACAAAGGCTATCGAGGCAGTTGTAAGAGCAGTTCAAGACATGAAAGCGGCAATCCGTTTTTTCTACAAAGACAGATCAACAACAGACACATACAAAATTGATACAACGCAAATATTCATTGCTGGAACATCCGCGGGAGGGATTACAGCTATCAACCTTGCTTATTTAGATAAAGAATGTGAAATACTTGAATTCATTTCATCTGCTAGTTTAACTAGCCTTGGTGGAATTGAAGGTAGTAGTGGGAATGCAGGTTATTCAACAGATATTGTTGGAACGATTGGTCTTGCAGGTGCACTTGCTAGTTACGGATGGATGGAACCAGGAGATTCTCCAATATGTATGACACATGGTACTGCAGACGGAACAGTTGCCTACAGCCGAGGAATGGTAAATGTTATCGGAATTGACATCATGGAACTTGATGGTAGTAGAATGATCGACGAGCATGCAAATGCAATTGGTATTCAAAGTAACTTCTACACTCATCTTGGTGCAGGACACGTTCCTCACACTTCTTCTGCCGCATACATGGACACGACTATTAACTTTGTCAGAGATTTCTTAATCGATATTATGGGATGTACTGATGCAGCTTTACAACCTGAGAATGCTCCATTTGGAACAGCTACACTTTATCCTATTACTTATTGTGGAGGACCATTGTCTTTAGAAGAAAACACATTTGATAATGTGAAGACAATCTACCCTAATCCAGCAGCAACAAGCTTAACAATCTCTTTTAACGACTCTGAAAGTGAAAAAGAAATCGTTTTATTAGATTTATCAGGAAGAATCATTGCTAATTACCAAACGAATATGGAAAGCTTAACGATTCAAAGAAACGACTTGAACTCTGGAACATATTTCATTCAAACAACAATCAATGGAATTATTAGTTCTTCAAAAATAATTTTTGAATAGAATAATTAGATAGTATCTTTAAAGCCCTTTGTAAATTTACAAAGGGCTTTTTTTATAATTATGACGTTAAAAGAATTACATACAAAAGAAGAGATGCTCCAAAATTTCAATCTATTGAAAGAAGTTTATCCTTCTCTTGCTCTTGAGGAATACTCTTTAGAATTAGACGAAATGCTGTTACACAATTATGGACAGATTGGATGCTTCGAAGATGGAGTTTGCGTGGGAATGACTGGCTATTGGATTGGTACAAAATTATGGTGCGGAAAATACATGGAGCTCGACAATGTTGTAGTTGCAGAGAATCACCAAGGAAAAGGAATTGGTCAACAATTATTCGTATATCTGGAAAATAAAGCAAAAGAAAATGATTGCAACATGCTGGCACTAGATTCTTATTCAGATAATTTTAAAGCGCATAAATTCTTCTACCAGCAAGGATATATTCCAAGAGGCTTTCACTTCATTAATATCATAAAGAAAGATAGTATTCGTTAAGTTCACTCAATAGTTACTACGCATTAACCATTATAAGTAATTCTTTAGGTCTTATATTTTATCCAAGAATAGAAAATTCATATATTAGCACGAACTAGAAAATTAAACTCATGAAAAAACTCAATAGAACAACTTTACTAACAAGCCTTGCATTAATACTTGTTACTTCCATTAGTTATTCTCAAGTAGAGAATGAACAGAGTGATCAATGTAGAAATAGAGACAAATCAGGTATGTTTCAGGTAAAAAGTAATTCCTTAAATATTCCTCAAATTGCAGAAACAGAAAAATACGATGTTCATTTCTACGCAATAGATATCGCTATGAATAATTTAGTAACTGATGTTGCTGGAAACGTAGAAATTCATGGTACAGCAGTTCAAAATTTAGATTCAGTCTTATTTGAACTTTTCGCAACAATGACAATAACAGATATTCGGTTAAATGGAGCAACAACCAATTTCTCTAGAAACGGATCTGCAGTTAAAGTTCCTGTAAACATAACAACTGGTCAACCTTTTGTTCTTTCAATAGACTACAACGGCACACCTCCAACAGGAGCGACAAATCCACTTGGTGGTTCAGGAATGAGCAATGCAACTTCTGGATCATGGGGCAATCAAGCAACTTGGTCCTTGTCAGAATCATTTGCTGCTTACGAATGGTGGCCGTGTAAACAATCTTTAACTGATAAAGCTGATAGTTGCTCTGTTAAAATAACTGTTCCAAGCATTTGTAAGGCAGGCTCAAATGGTATTCTAGAAAATGTAGTTGATCTAGGAAACGGAACAACAAGGTACGAATGGATGCACAAACACCCAATTGATTATTACTTAATCTCTGTTGCAGTGGCGCAATATGTTGAATACAATGTTTATGCAAATCCTGTAGGTGCTCCAGGGCAGGTATTAATTCAAAACTTCATTTATGACAATCCGCAAACCCTCATTAATTTTCAAAACGATATCGATGAAACAGTTGATTTTATGGAACTTTTTGCCAATTTATATGGACCGTATCCTTTTGATGATGAAAAATATGGGCACTGCATGGTTCCTCTTGGCGGAGGAATGGAACATCAAACAATGACTACACAAGGTTGGTTTACTAAAGGATTAACTTCTCATGAACTTGGACATCAATGGTGGGGAGATAACGTAACTTGTGCTTCTTGGGCTGACATCTGGGTAAATGAAGGTTTTGCTACCTATAGTGCTTATTTAATGCTGGAGAATTTATATCCAGGCGAAGACATTACAGATATGGAGAACAAACACACAAATATTAAAAGCAACCCATCGGGAAGTGTTTGGTGTTTAGACAGTCTCAATGAGGGGAGAATATTTAGTGGTAGATTATCATATGATAAGGGAGCAGCAATTATTCACACATTTCGCTTTTTAATGAATGACGATGTTGCGTTTTTTCAAGCTCTAAAAAATATTCAAAATGATTTCTCGGGAGGAACTGCATTTGGTATTGATATTCGAGATTATTTCGTAACTGCATCAGGAGTAGATCTAACAGCAGCGTTCAATGAATGGTATTTTGGAGAAGGATATCCTACGTATTCTGCAAAATGGAATCAGGTAGGAACCGATTTACATTTAGAAGTATCTCACACAACATCTAGTACAACTCCATTATTCACAAATGATTTAGAATTAAAATTCTCAAGAAGTGGACTTGCAGACACAACAATCAGAATTGCAATCAATAGCAATACACAACAAGTCGTTATTCCAGGTTTACAGAATGTGACAAATCTTACTCAAATTGACCCGAACAATTGGGTCATTAATAATAATGGAACAATCCAAAATGACGCATCATTAAACGTTGCAGGAATTGGAGAATTATCTATTTCGGATACTTATACTATTTCTCCGAATCCTTCAAATGGCCACTTTTCAATTTCTTCTTCTGAAAACACAAATAACACCATTGAAATTAGAGACCTGAAAGGACGATTAATTTACGAGTCTAATTTTTCTTCAAAAACAACCATCGATATCTCACAAGAACAAAGTGGATATTACATCCTATTCATTACCAATAATAATGGAGACCGAAGAATAAAAACAATAATCAAAGAATAATTTAAAAGGGTTGTAACTAACAACTACAACCCTTTGCTTTCCCACAAAGTCTACAAACAACAAAAATGTTTTCTGTAAACTTAGGCGAGACAACAAATTCTTCATTCCTGATAAGAATGGTTGTGAGTGCATCAAAATCTTCTTTTGCAACAATCGTTATTACATCTTGAATCTTTAACCCAATTTTATCGGCGTATTGCAGAAAATCAGTAGAATTATCTTTGACAGCAACAATGCGACAAGATTCTCCAATTGAAATTTCACTTAAAGTCTTTCTAAATGGAAGAGCAATCTCCCCCTTTGCATTAGGAATAGCATCTCCATGAGGATCAAAAGCTGGGAATTCTAGAAACTTGTCCAAGCCATTAATTAATTTTGAAGAATAAACATGTTCTAACTCCTCGGCCAATTCATGAACCTCATCCCAAGAAAAGTCAAGCTTTTGATATAAGAAGGTCTCCCATAAGCGATGCCTTCTCACAACCATCATTCCAGCAAGTTTACCTTCCTCTGTTAATGATATCTTTCCGTATTTCTTGTAATTCACAAGTGACTTCTCTTTCAATTTACGAAGCATATCACTAACGGTAGCCGGTTTTACAGATAAGTTTTTCGCTAAACTGTTCACGCCTACTTCTTCAACACCTTCTGAAAAAACAGTCAGTTGAACCAAGGTTTTTAAATAATTTTCTTCTGTAAATGACAACATCAGAACAAAAATAGTAAATTAAACCAACCTTTAACTGTTAGATTAGTCTAACTTTATTAGTTTTGCATCTAAAATAAATAATATGTGGAATGATTTAGTAGAATGGTTTAAGAGCATCGACCCAATCTTAGCAGCTCTTGTTGCGACGACATTTACTTGGTTGGTCACAGCTTTTGGAGCCGCTTTCGTATTCTTTTTTAAAAGTCTGAATAGAACAGTTTTAGATGTTGCTCTTGGTTTTACAGGAGGCGTTATGGTTGCAGCCAGTTTTTGGAGCTTACTAAATCCAGCAATCGTATTATCAGGAGGAAGTTGGATTCCCGCAGCAATAGGATTTATGTTAGGTGCATTTTTCCTGTTTGGATTAGATAAAATCCTACCTCACATTCATATCAATGCAAAAGAGGACGAAGTGGAAGGAATAAAAACTAAATGGCACAAAACAAAGTTATTGGTTCTTGCGATCACCATGCACAATATACCTGAAGGATTAGCGGTCGGTGTTCTTTTTGGCGCAGTTGCCGCAGGATTACCCGGAGCAAGTATTGAGGCCGCGATGATTTTAGCCATCGGAATAGGTATCCAGAATTTCCCAGAAGGATTTGCTGTTTCTATGCCATTGAGAAGACAAGGAATGAGTCGCTGGAAAAGTTTTTTCTATGGACAATTATCTGCCATAGTTGAACCAATTGCCGGTGTTTTAGGTGCATGGGCCGTCTTTACATTCACTCCTATTCTTCCTTATGCATTAGCATTTGCTGCTGGAGCAATGATATTTGTCGTAGTGGAGGAAGTTATCCCCGAAGCACAGCGAGAAGGCAACACCGACCTCGCCACACTTGGTTTCATGGTCGGGTTCGTTATAATGATGAGTTTAGATGTCTCATTAGGCTAATAAATATTTAAATATATGAAATACGTATTTATTTTTGCACTCCTAGTTCTGTCTTTCAGTACTCATGCGCAACATACTTTAAATGGAATTGTCTTAAATGATGGTTCCCCTGTTCCATTTGCTAAGGTTAAAATAAAATCTCAAAACGCTTTTGGATTAACCGATGATGAAGGAATATTCAAAATATCGAATTTAAAAGAAGGAGAATTTGAAATCGAAGTATTCAGCTATGGTTTAGATTTATATTTTGAGAAAATTAGAATACCTTCAGAATCAATCACAATCGATCTAATATCTTCTGCACAAGAAGTTGAAGAAATGGTTGTCAGTGGAACTTTAAAAGAGATTTCTAAAAAAGAAAGCACCGTTAACATAGAAGTCTATTCAACTAAATTCTTCAAAAAGAACCCATCCCCCACTATTTACGATGCAATGCAGAATATCAATGGTGTTCGACCTCAATTGAATTGCAACATTTGTAACACCGGAGATATTCATATCAATGGATTAGAAGGCCCATACACAATGATTCTTATTGATGGAATGCCAATTGTGAGTAGTCTATCAACCGTTTATGGATTGTCAGGGATTCCCAATTCTTTGGTTGAACGAATTGAAATAGTAAAAGGCCCTGCTTCTACTCTTTATGGAAGTGAAGCTATTGGTGGGGTAATTAACATCATCACAAAGAATGCACAAACAGCCCCTCTTCTATCTGTTGATTTAATGACGACATCTTGGTTGGAGACATCGGCTGATATTGCTTTGAAAACTAAAATAGGAAAGAAAGCGAACGTTTTAACGGGAATTAATTATTTCAAATACGGAAATAAGCGTGATGATAATAACGATGGCTTTACCGATGTAACATTGCAGGATCGAATTTCTATCTTCCAAAAATGGAATTTTAAAAGAAAGGACTATCGATTGCTCAGTATTGCCGCTCGATATTTATATGAAGACAGATGGGGAGGAGAAATGAATTTCACATCAGATTATCGTGGTGGTGATAGCATTTATGGA
>DQTF01000138.1 GCA_015662935.1 Crocinitomicaceae bacterium
TAAATAAAAGCAAAGGAATTATAGTCGGAACAATACTATTTGTGAAAAAGAGCAACAGTGTTTTAAAAAGACTAAACAAACCAATAAAAAGAAAAATAAAATAAAATATCCGAAAGGATGTATAAGACTTGCCAACTACACTCCAAACCTTACCCATAGTATAATACAAAATAGGAAATTCGCCTGCTGACTTACCTGTTGTTAAATCATCACCTAACAAAAGATGCATCTGAGGCTCTAGAAAAGGAGCGCCTTCCATGTAATTCTCTGTCATTGATAAACAATCTGTTTGACGCCATAAATGCATATTCCCAGGTGTCTTTGAAATTGATTCTACATAATAAAATGCTGCAAAAAACAAAAATAAAATAATGAAATACTGTGACTGATAAGTAAGAAAGTGCTTTTTCAATGTTAATCTTTTTTAATAAAATTATGAATAAACTAATATAAAGTCCAATTCGATTAGACTTTTAAAGAAATAGTACTTCTCACCCACTTCTATCTCAACGGATGAAGGCTGAATAGCTTTAATAACAAGCTCTTCTCTGTATTTTTCTATATCTCCACTTAACTGTTTATAAATAGCCTCCTTCGCAGACCAAATCAAGTGCAAATTCAATTCTGTCATTTCAAGATTTTCTGCTTCCCAATCGTTGACAAAATAGTCTTTCCCTTTTGCTAAATTCTTTTTAAAAATCTGGATATCTATCCCAACTGCTTTCTCATTGGAGAATTGAATAGCATAGTAGTCTTGAGAATGTGAAACGGAAATATATTTCTCTGGAAACTCAACAAGAAAAGGAGCTCCTGATTCTTTATGATCAATAGTTGCCTTTACTCCTAAATACGCTGTAACAATTTGTTGAACAACAGACCTTTGATATTCAACCTTAGAGGCAACACGCTCACAAGAATTTGTAACATCCTTATAAACAACCAGTTCTGAATCTATATCCAGAGGTTGGGTAAGATAAATTCGTTGAAGTTGGTGCAAAATTAGTCTGTTAATTATTCCAAAGTTACACAATATCTTTCAAAAGCGTTACATTAAAGATGAGTATTAAGCTTGCCGAAATATTGTTTAACTTTGCCTCATACAATGAGCGCAATACAAACCGTAAAAAAAATAGGCCTTTTCTCTCTTCGAGGAATTCTCATCACATTCGAAATAATCATCGGATTGTTGTTTTTATTGGTTTTATACATGATGCTTTCCTCAAAAATAAGTCCACCAGATGTAAACGAAATCAAAATTGGAAAACGAGAAAAAGTAGGAGAAAATCATTACGTTCTTGGTGACAACTGGCTCAGAAAGAATGAACAAGGTATCTGGGAAATGTACATTGAAGGTGCCCCCTATGAAAGAGGTTTGATTTATGGAGAACTAGCCAAAGAACTCGTTCAAAAACAAGAAAAAATATTCGTTGGTCAAATTGATAATTTTGTACCAAGTAAAGGTTGGCAAAGAGTTTTACAGTTGATGATTGGATTCTTTAATAAAGATTTACCAGAGAATATACAACTGGAGAATCAACAAGAAATTTACGGAATATCCAAAGCATTCTCCGATGATTACGACTACATCTCTACAAAATACGGGCGAATTCTCAACTATCATGCAGCACACGATATTGGTCATGCCCTCAACGATTACAGCATGGTTGGTTGCTCTTCTTTTGCTTTAAAAGGACATAAGTCATTCGGTGGAAAATTAATGGTTGGTAGAAATTTCGATTTTTACGTTGGCGATGATTTTGCTGAAGAAAAAATCATCCTATTCCTTAAACCAGACAAAGGACATGCATTTGTATCCTACTCTTGGGCAGGATTCACCGGTGTTGCTTCCGGGTTGAATATCAAAGGATTAAGCGTGACGATAAATGCTTCAAAATCAGACTTACCTACATCGACCAAGACGCCAATCTCACTTTTAGCGAGAGAAATTCTGCAATATGCTTCAACGATTGATGAAGCGATTGCCATTGCAAAAAAACGAGAAACTTTTGTCTCAGAAACAATTATGGTGGCATCTAAAATTGATGGAAAAGCGGTTCTTATTGAAAAGTCTCCAACAAAAATGGGCGTATATGATTCTGGAAGTGATGAGTTAATTTGTGCCAATCACTATCAATCACAAACTTTCTTGATGGATTCATCCAATATTCAAAATATCATTGAGAGCGATTCGCATTACCGTTATGCAAAAATTAAAACGATGTTAGCTGATCAAGATTCACTTTCTACACTCGATGCAGTAGCTATTCTTCGTTCACAATTGGGAATTAACAACGATACTTTAGGCATGGGAAATCCTCGTGCGGTCAATCAGCTAATTGCCCATCACAGTGTCGTAATCTTACCTGAACAACTTCTTTTTTATGCATCAACTAATGATTATCAATTGGGAGAATACAAAGGATACGATCTTGAAAAAATATTTGCGGCAAAGGAAATTCATTCTCCAAATCAACTCCCCGAAGACGCATTCATCCATTCTCAAAGCTATGCTAAATTCAAAGAATTTAAAAAAACCAAAA
>DQTF01000152.1 GCA_015662935.1 Crocinitomicaceae bacterium
CATTGAGCTTAAAACTTGCTGTAAATTTAACAGCACTACCGTTTGTTTTTCAAAGCTTCACTTTTCATCTTGACATATTTTACTAAGGTAATTTATGCAAACATACCCTTAACTCACTGTCCATTTACTTATAGCACATCCACTTTACTGTTGCTTGGTTCCATAAATTAAATTTCAAGGTAATATAAAACAAAAAAGCCATTCCCTGAAGAATGGCTTTGACTGTTATTGAATCGTTAATTTCTTTTCTAAATCTTCCAAATAAGCTCTGAATTGCTTATCCGTTTCTGAAAGATTGGTTACCGTTCTACAAGCATGTAAAACTGTAGCATGATCTTTCCCTCCGCAATGTGCTCCAATATTTGCCAAAGATGATTTGGTCATTTTCTTGGAGAAAAACATGGCAATTTGTCTTGCTTGAACCACTTCTCTCTTTCGCGTTTTTGATTTTAAAATCTCCAAAGCTAAATCGAAGTAATCGCACACCACTTTTTGAATGTATTCAATGGAAACTTCTCTTGCCGTATTCTTTACAAACTTATCGACCATTTGCTTAGCCAATTCTATTGTAATTGCCTTCTTATTCAATGATGCTTGTGCAAGAAGTGTGTTTAAAGCACCTTCCATTTCACGTACGTTTGTATTGATAGAATACGCTAAATACTCTGTTACATCTTTTGGGAGTTCAATTCCATTCCCGTACATCTTCTTTTCAAGAATTGCCATTCTAGTCTCTAATGCTGGTGGTGCTAAATCTGCAGACAGCCCCCATTTGAAACGAGAAAGTAATCTTTGCTCCATTCCTTTCATTTCTACCGGCGGCTTATCACTTGTTAAAATGATTTGCTTTCCGTTTTGATGCAAGTGATTGAAAATATGGAAGAATACATCCTGTGTTTTCTCTTTTCCGGAGAAAAACTGAACGTCATCTATAATTAACACATCTATCATTTGATAGAAATGAATAAAATCATTGGTTGTCTGATTCTTTATAGCATCAATAAATTGGTGCGCAAATTTTTCAGAACCTACGTATAAAACTGTTTTATTTGGGAACTGATCTTTAATTGAAATTCCGATTGCGTGAGCCAAATGCGTTTTCCCAAGACCTACTCCGCCATAAATCAACAATGGGTTAAAAGCGGTTCCTCCAGGTTTGTTTGCAACGGCATAACCTGAAGCTCTTGCCAGACGATTGCAATCTCCCTCCACGAAGTTATCAAAAGAATACGATGGATTCAAGTTAGAATCTACATTTACTTTCTTTAATCCAGGAATGATAAATGGGTTTCTAATTTGCTTCTCACTAATATCTAGTGGCATTGAAATAGGTGCATTTTTCAACGACTTATTGTTCAATGCTGGTAATTTAACAGTGTATGGAGTAGAATTAGTTGTATTATTCTCCATAATGATACTGTATTCTAACCGACCTTCAGCACCTAATTCTTTTTGAATTACTTTTTTTAAAAGCGTTATGTAATTCTCTTCTAACCATTCATAAAAAAAATGTGATGGAACTTGAATTGTTAAAATATTGTCCTCAAGTTTTACTGGAACAATTGGATTGAACCAGGTCTTATAAGCTTGTAAAGAAACATTGTCCTTTATAATCTTTAGACAGGCATTCCATATTCCATCGTGATTTTTACTCATGTGTTTTAGTTTCTTTTGTTTATTCTATTTATTCTCTTTATTCTTATCGATTTCTTAGAAGCTAATTTTCGTTAGTCGGTTTAGCAAGGTTATCTTTTCATTTAATCGACAGGACAAATATTTACATAATAAAGTTAAAAAAAAAATGGTTTAGGTATTGACTTTATAGAAAGTTTTACAGTACAAAAAAAACTTTTTTTTCACTAGTTTGGCATGCCGTTTCAAATATACACAATTAATCATTTACTAATCAATAGTATAAGGTTTTTTATCTCATCTTATAGATAAATAATAAAACGATTTTCTAGGTAAAAAATGAATTAACTCAATGGATTAATTATTTTTGAACCACACAGTTATAAACAAATCAAGTGAATTTTAGACACCTTACACAAATTAGAGTTCGATACAGCGAAACCGACCAAATGGGATATTGTTATTACGGAAACTATGCGCAATATTTGGAAGTCGGAAGAGTTGAAACATTGAGAGAATTAGGTATGAGTTACAAGCAACTCGAAGAAGACGGTTTTATGCTGCCTGTTTCTGAATTAGAAATCAACTATAAGTCGCCTGCATTTTACGACGATTTACTTTCTGTAGAAACAATAATTACAGAAGTGAAAGGTGCAAGAATTCGATTTGACTACATAGTTCGTAACGAAAAAAATCGTGTGATTATTGAAGCAAAAACGGTCTTGGTGTTTGTTTCCAAATCAACCATGCGACCAGTTGCCCCTCCAAGTAATTTTACACAATTGATTCATTTGACTGAAGAATAGACCTTTAGCTTAATTGCCACTCCTCAGGTTCATTTAATTTCTTCTAATTCAATAATTATTTCGATATTTAGAACACGAAATTTATTCAATGCTCAATAGCCAACATCAATTTTACTTACTATCAGAAATCTTCATTTCACTAATTGGTTCAATGTTGATATTTGCGATATGGTCTGCAGTGCAACGTTATTTCAAAAATCAACTAGTGCATGAAATCACTATTAAACGAGTCGATAAAGGACTGATTTACCTAAGTCTTTCTTTGTTTGTTTGGTGCCTATCTGCAATCATCACTCTCTTTACAACAACAGTTGGCAATGAATGGATCATTCTCATCAGTCAGAATATTTTCTCTATCCTCAACAGTTTATTCTTAATTCTAGCCCTCTTTTATTTAGACCACGCTCCCTCCTACTTATATAACAACCCCAAAAATGCAAAACGCATCATTCTATTTCTAATTGGACTCTCAATTCTCTCATTTATTCTCGCAGTAATTTTTAAAGATGGTACTAACACTTACGGAATTCGATTCAGCGTAATCCCCGATCTTTTACTCTCTGCAATTTTATCTTGGTTTTTGGCAATCTCATTGTACAGGACATTTGCTTACAGAAAAATGAAAATTGTTTCCATCATTTCCGTTTTGGTGATTGCGCTTATATTTATATCTCAATTTCCGCAAGCTTTTCATATTCAAGAGTTTGAATTCTTCAGTGACTTAATGAAAATCATTGCTAAAACAGGATTGATTTCTATTTTCTTAGTCCTTGGAACAAGCTGGGTCATTGAATTAGCACAAACTCCAAATGTAACCACCATGAGAATTCAGTTCACAGACTGGAATCAATTAAGCCTCTCTATCCCCACCAAAGGCATCGAAAATCAGATGGTAGAATTTGGAAGTAAAACTACGCAGTTCAACAATTTTCTCAAATTTGCTATTCGCAGAAAGTATGCGCAAGAAAAAGACATGTGCATTGAAGTTGCTAATGGTGGAGAAATCCAAAGCCAAACCTATCTTTCAAGAATTGTCGAAAACATCAACGACATCTTAGCACTTCAAGAAGAAGGCAAACTAAATAGAAATGACTTATTCACCTTCATTGGACAAGGCAAATATCGTTTGCGGTTCATCCCTGAAAACATCCTGATTGATAGTGCCTTACTCAAAGAATTTGTAGAGAATACTGACAACGAGAAATACGGAGGTTACATTCCTAGATAGCAATAAGCTGTTAAAAACCAACTAAATAAGTCGGTTACAATTAATCACAATTGATAAATTGTAATTATACTTCCTCACAATGATTCTTTCTTAAGTAAGCAAACCTGTACTTGCATTCAATTAGTAATTAAACTCAATTGAACATGAAAAATCAAGTAGCTGAACAAACACTTTTTGGACACCCAAAAGGACTCTTTTATTTATTCTTTGCAGAATTGTGGGAACGATTCTCTTTCTACGGAATGCGTGCATTATTAATGCTCTATATGACGCAATATTTAATGTATGACGACAAAATGTCCTTTGGAATATTTGCCGCTTATGGCTCTCTTGTCTATGTAACTCCTCTTATAGGTGGAATCGTTGCAGATAAAATATTGGGTTATAAAAAATCAATTATTCTGGGAGGCATACTAATGGCTGCTGGCCATTTTATTCTCACAATTGAGCATCCAATTACCTTCTATTCTGCACTAGCTTTACTAATTGTTGGAAATGGATTTTTTAAACCAAACATATCTTCTTTTGTAGGAAGTTTATATCAGAAAGGAGACGAAAGACGCGACTCAGGATTCATGATTTTTTACATGGGAGTAAATATTGGAGGCTGGATTGCTCCCTTACTTTGCGGCTGGTTAGGAATCACCTACGGATGGCACTACGGTTTCGGACTTGCGGGGATTGGAATGCTTTTCGGGTTGTTTGTTTTCAATAGAGCTATTAAAAAAGGGGTATTCGGAAAAAAGGGAGAGGTTGCCAATAAAAAACTATATGAGCAACGATTTGCAGGCATTAAAACGGGGCAATTAGTAACCATTGGTGCGATTCTGATGATTCCAATTATGGCATTGATTGTCAAATTCAATGAGTTTGAGCATTACCTAGTATGGTTAGTAAGTTTCGGTATAATTACCATTCTCTTCGTTATTTTTAAACAAGCAACAAAAACAGAAAGAGGACAATTAGGTGTATTAATTTACTTCACAATTCTTGCCTGTTTATTCTTCATCGTTTTTGAACAAGCAGGGTCTTCTCTTACTCTTTTTGCAGAAAGAAATGTCGATTTAAGAGGAATCAACGCTTCTCAATCCAACAGTTTGAATTCTTTCTACATCATTCTTTTAGCCATTCCCTTTACTTGGCTTTGGACTTACCTTTCAAGAACACACAAAAACCCAAGCTCTCCTTTTAAAATGGGACTAGGCCTTGTTTTAGTTGGATTGGGATTTTTAACCTTTGGCTATTCGTCCAACTACATGAATGATACTGCACAGGTTCCAATGCTCTTCCTCATTGCTGGAATATTCATTTATACGCTGGGAGAATTATTTCTTTCCCCTATCGGATTATCCAAAGTCACTGAATTGTCACCAAAAAAATTCATCTCTTTCCTCATGGGAGTTTGGTTTTTAGCATCCTTTTATGGACATTTCTTCGCGGGAAAAATTGCGCAGTTAACCACCATAGTTGAAGGAGAGGAAAGTATATTTACCAAAGGTATTTTTGCTAATCTGACTCCGAAAATAACAGGACTTGATTACCAAGAAATACAATCAATGGGAGAAGCACATTTACAACTCTATTCTTACGTGTCTGTTTTCACCGGAATTGGCTTAGTGACATTTTTTATTGGCTTACTGGCGATTCTAATTGTTCCATTTATTAAAAAGTTTATGGGAGGCGTAAAATAAATACGTCATTCTACATATAGGTTACAATTAATAGTTGCGTTATATTTGATGTATATAATTGTTAAACAAAATAAAAACATGAAGAATTTAATAACATCTTTCCTATTCAGTATTATCGTAATGGCTTCTTTTGGAGCAATCACTGAACCTCCTTTTTATGCTGCAGAATTCCCTACGAGTGAATCAGGGAGCATTATGATGGATTATACATCTGTACATGTACCATCGCAAGATAAAACCTATTATGAATGTATGGTTTGGAACACTGCTACAGGTAAATCTGTGTTGTATTTTTACAGTTTTACAGATAAAAAATTTAAAGCTTATGAGACGAATGTGCAAATTCCAAGTATGCCTCTAGGTCATTCTGCAGAAGGTAGAATAATGATGGACTATACTTCTGTTCATGTTCCTTCACAAGACAAAACCTATTATGAATGTATGGTTTGGAATACAGAAACTGGAGAATCAAAACTGTATTTCTATGACTACTCTACTAAAGGATTTAAAGCATACGAAGACAATGTACAGCTACCGAGTTCTCCATTAAACGGCACAGCAAAAGGGAATTACATGATGGATTATACATCTGTGCATGTACCATCACAAGATAAAACCTATTATGAATGCATGATTTGGGATACAAAAACTGGAGAATCAAAATTGTATTTTTACAGTTATGCTGACAAAGGATTTAAAGCATACGAAGAAAATGTGCAACTTCCTTCGAGCCCTATAGGTGTATCGAATAGTGGTGAGAAATAATTTTCAGCAAATATATAAAGCTCGTTGTGAATTTCATAGCGAGCTTTTTTTTTACAATTCTTGATCAAAAATATCGACTAAGTATTCGTACAAATCAGGATGCTTCTTTTTAAAAGACTTCGGACTGCTAAAAAAGTATTCACTCACAACTGCTAAGAACTCTGCATTATTTGTCAAACCATAAGGGTTGATGTCTGATTTTCTTTTCATGATTACTTCCATTTCATCTTTGATTTCAAAAAGCCAAGAACCAACATAAGAATTCTCCATCAACCTCTCTGGGATACCATCGATGTCTCCATCCGTACCATCCAATAAATGCACAAATTCATGAATACCAACATTGTGTTTCGTTCGGCTTCCATTATATGCTGCCAATAAATCAGGTTTAGAAAGAATAACTGTTCCTTTTAATCCTTTATTACCAACCATTCCAGTTATAAACTGTTGATGATTTTTATGCTTTACCGTGTTAAAATCTTCATCAAAACTTCCTGGATAAATCAAAACAGTTCTGACAGACGGGTAATTAAAATTTGGAAAAGCAAAGGTTGGAATGACTGCACTTGAAGCCACCATTAATCGAACGGTGTCATCAATGCTTGTACTTACTGCTTCAATTTTCTTAGTTGCTAAGAATCGTAATAGTTGCTTTTCAAAGAGTTCTTTATCTTCTGCATCTAAATTTCTATAAAATAAAATTTTTTGCATCAAAATAGATTTCCATTCTTGCGAGAATTCAGAATAGAGCAAGTTCTGCTGTTGCTTTTTTTTCTTGTTTTGAGAATTACTAACGTAAATTATTACTGCAATCACAAGAACCGAAACGATGATAAAAAGTAAGGTCTGCATAGGTTGTTATTTCTTAAAATAATCAATCGCTAAATCATAGGATCTTAATCCAAACCCAAAGATGCAACCTTCTGAAACTTCTGATATCATTGACATATGACGAAAGGACTCTCTTGCCATGATGTTGCTTATATGAACCTCAACAACAGGGATTTTTATTGCTGCAATGCAATCTCGAATAGCAACACTCGTGTGTGTGTATCCTCCAGCATTTAATATAATCCCATCGTGATTGGACGCCTGAAGCTTATCAATCATTTCACCTTCAATATTGGTTTGAAAATAACTTAAATCAACACCTTTAGAAGATGTTAATTCTTCAAAATAAGATTCAAATGATACTTTCCCGTATATTTCTTCTTCTCGTTGACCAATTAAATTTAAATTTGGTCCATTGATAATTAATAATCGCATAAATGTCGTCTTGGAATCGCTATATTAAGGATTTTGTTTCATACTTGAAAATCGAAAAAGGATTGGCTGAGAATTCTGTCGTTGCTTATTTGCGAGATGTTGAGAAACTAAGAGACTTTTCTGAAGGCATAAACCGTTCCCCAAAAGAAATTGACTACTCCATTCTCAAGCAATTTATTCAAGAATTATTTGACCTAGGATTAAGCGCAAGAAGCCAAGCACGAATTATTAGTGGGATCAAACAATTCTACAAATACCTAATTTTAGAAAAAGAAATAGATGCCGACCCAAGTGAATTGTTAGAAATGCCATCCATTGGCAGGAAATTACCTGAAGTACTTTCCGTGGAAGAAATAGATACTTTAATAGATGCAATTGATTTAAGCAAACCCGAAGGACATCGAAACAAAGCAATCATAGAAACATTATACAGTTGTGGTTTACGTGTTTCTGAATTGGTCAATTTACAGTTCGAAAATTTATTCTTTGAAGAAGGTTTTATACGCGTTATAGGAAAAGGAAATAAGCAAAGACTCGTTCCTGTGAGTCCAACTGTAGAGAAAGAAATGGATCTTTATACAGAAAATGTTCGAGCGACTTTAACTATCCAAAAAGGACATGAAAGCTACGTTTTCCTTAATCGTAGAGGTGCAAAATTGACACGTGTAATGATTTTTACCATCATCAAAAATCTTGCGCAAGAGATTGGTTTACAGAAGAATATAAGTCCACATACTTTTCGGCATTCTTTTGCTACACATTTGCTAGAAGGAGGAGCAAACCTGAGAGCCATTCAAGAAATGTTGGGACATGAGTCGATTCTCACGACAGAAATCTATACGCATTTGGATCAAGAATTTTTACGTGAAGCAATTATTTCGTTTCACCCGAGGAACAAGGTTTGACTCAATGATTTAATAATAAAAGGCTGAAGTTGTTCCTCGACTTGACTCGGCAACTGACTTTAATCATTTTTTCGTTTTACGTTCTCGCTTATCTTTGCGCATTAAGTTATCTGAACAATGAAAATATTCAAGAAGTACACTTTTGATTCTGCGCATTATCTACCCAATGTTTCGGATAATCACAAATGCAAACGAATGCATGGACACACGTATCACTTAACGGTTTTTATTGAAGGGGAGATTGACCAAAAATACGGATGGATAATTGATTTTAATGACATCAAGAAAACACTCAATCCAATTATTGAAGAATTAGACCATCATATTTTGAATGAAATTAAGGGCTTAGAAAATCCAACGTGTGAAATTCTTGCAAAATGGCTGTATGAGAGAATAAAGCCTGAAATATCGTTGCTAGAATCGATAGAGATTTATGAAACTCCAACTTCTGGAGCAATTTATTGCCAATAAATCAATAATTTAATGTTCTAATGAGATTACCAGAGTAGGTAAAAATCGTTGATTAATTTGGAGTAATGAATGTGAAAAAAAATCCACTATACATCAATCAGTCATACCTTGCACACTCATCACTCTAGCATACTTCAACTTCAATCAACCACTTTCCCATACAAATCATAATGATCTGCTTTGGTAACTTCAATCATTGCGAAATCTCCAAGTCTCAAGTGGAATTCATCTTTACGGACCAACACCTCATTATCAACATCAGGAGAATCAAATTCTGTTCTTCCGATATAATAATCTCCTTCAACCTTGTCGAAAAGAACTTTGTAGGTCTTCCCTATTCTCTCTTGGTTCAGTTCGTAACTAATGCCTGATTGCAATTCCATGATTCTATCTGCACGCTCTTTCTTCACATCCTCTGGAACATCATCCTCAAAATTATAAGCATGCGTATTTTCTTCGTGAGAATAGGTAAAAATTCCTAATCGTTCGAAGCGAGAACGTTCTACAAAGTCATACATCTCTTGAAAATCTTCTTCCGTTTCTCCTGGGTAACCAGAAATAAGTGTAGTTCTCAATGCAATGTTAGGATTCTTCTCTCTTAACTCGTTAATTAACTCTTCAGTTTTTTCACGTGTAATACCACGACGCATTGCTTTTAACATTTTCGTAGAGCCATGCTGTAATGGAATATCCAAATAATTACAAACATTCTCACGCTTGTTCATTACTTCAATTACATCCATCGGGAAGTTGTTTGGAAAAGCATAATGTAATTTAATCCATTCAATTCCTTCAACATCAGCCAATTGATTAATCAAATCTGCCAATGCTCTTTTCTTGTAAATATCTAAACCGTAATAGGTTAAGTCTTGCGCTATCAACATCAATTCTTTGACACCTTTTGCAGCTAAAGACTTTGCATGTTTCACTAATTCTTCAATTGGTGTAGAAACGTGCTTCCCTCTCATTAAAGGAATGGCACAAAAAGAACAAGGTCTATCACAACCTTCTGCAATCTTAAAATATGCATAATGAGAAGGAGTTGTCAATAAACGTTCTCCTATTAACTCATGCTTATAATCTGCTTTAAGCGTTTTCAATAAACGAGGCAATTCTCTTGTTCCAAAAAACGCATCAACCTCAGGAATCTCTTTTTCTAAATCATCTTTGTAACGTTGAGAAAGGCAACCAGTTACATAAACTTTATCAACTAGTCCTTCTTTTTTTGCTTCTGCATAGCTGATAATCATTTCGATTGATTCTTGCTTTGCATTGTCAATAAAACCGCAGGTATTAATAATTACAATTTCAGAATCCTCACTCTGTGATTCGTGCTCCACTTCAAAGTTATTCCCTTTTAGTTGAGCCATTAATACCTCTGAATCAAATAAGTTTTTAGAGCAACCCAATGTTACTACATTTACCTTATTTTTTTTAAGCGTTTTCGTCTTCATGGTGCAAAAGTACGCATTTATTAGCTTTTTGTACTTAGTGTGGCCCATTTGCAAGTTACTTTTAACAAACTCATCAAAAAAAACAAATCATTTCCCATCCTATTTCATACAATTGGTACTATATTTGAATCACACTTTGA
>DQTF01000258.1 GCA_015662935.1 Crocinitomicaceae bacterium
ATGTTCATTTTCAGCCACTCCCACGACTAACGGCTTATAAAAGCTTAGGCTACAAAATGGAGGATTACCCCGAAGCATATGCCTCATTTGCCAATGAAATTTCCTTGCCGGTTTACTTTGATTTATCGGATGAAGATGTGAAAACGGTGATTATCGCTGTGAAGAAGGCGGTGTTTAAGGTGATGAAAAATGGAGAAAAAAATAGATAAAAAGATTTTAAGATTGAAAGATATTGCCCTCTTTATATCTTTCAATCTTAACATCAATCTCAAAAAAAATGAAAAGAATCTTCGACATTATCGCCTCCCTCATCATCCTCACATTTTTCCTGCCTTTTGGAATCATCATCTCATTGGCAATCCTTTTTTCGTCCAAAGGAGGTGTTTTTTACATTCAACAAAGAATTGGCAAGAATAAAAAACCATTCGGACTTTTTAAATTCAGAACAATGAAACCTGATTCTGACAAAAAAGGGCAATTAACCGTTGGAAAAGACAATCGTATCACAAAAGTTGGCTCCGTCCTTCGAAAATATAAATTAGATGAATTTCCGCAGTTTTTAAACGTTCTTTTTGGACAAATGAGTATCGTTGGACCTCGACCCGAAGTAAAAGAATTTGTTGATTTATACACCGAAGAACAGTTGGGAATTCTCCAAGTAAAACCCGGAATAACGGATCTTGCTTCTTTAGAATATTTTGAAGAAAACACGCTTTTAGGTAGGGCAGAAGACCCTCGTAAAACATACGTCGAAGAAATAATGCCCGCTAAAATTGCACTCAATAAAAAGTATTTAGAGAACCCAACGATTGGGAATGATTTGAAAATTATGTGGAGAACGGCTCTTAAAATAATGTTTTAATGATTCAAGGAACTAATGATACAATGGTTGTACAAATCTAACCTACTATGGGAACCTTGAATCATTGAAACATTGCACACTTCTAGCAAGAACCTACTTCCTATTAAAACATTAAATCATTAGAATACTGAAACATTTCCTTCCCCCTCTAATGCATCAAAAACGCCAATCCGCAACCTCCTAAAATGGTCAGCAATTTTAAGAAATTAAATTTGTGATTCTCACTCGTTTCGAAGATGATGGTCGTAGAAATATGCAAGAACATACCTACAACTATTGCCAAGATTACATCAAAACTACCTTCTTCTAAAACAGAACTTGTATTGTAGCCAATAAGTAGTCCTACGGAGGTTGTGATGGAGAATAAGCCCAGCATTATCCATGCTTGAATTTTGCTTATTTTAGATGCAATTAACAAAGTCATTAATGCAATAGCAACAGGCAAACGATGGAACAGTACACCAAATAGTAACGAATTATCACTGCCATGATGATGCGATGTAGCGATCTCAATTCCAGCTAATTGACTACCAATTGGAATACCTTCTAATAATGAATGAATACTCAAAGCAATGACTAAAACAATAGGTAATTTCGCTCCGTCATGTACGTGCACATGTCCGTGTTCTATTCCCCCAGAGAAGAATTCTAACACCAATTGAATCAAAAAACCAACGAGAATAAAAGCGCCAATATTGAAGTCGTGAAATTCGTATAATTCTGGAATAAAATGGATGAATGCAATGGATAATAAGAATCCTCCAGAGAAAGCTAACATCAATTTTATGACTTGTTCATTCTTCGATTTATTCAGTAATGAAACAAGCATTCCTCCAAAAAGAACGGAGCCAATTAAAGCAATATTTACAAGGATAAAATTCATTGTTTTTTCTGAGCAATAATGATTAACCGATCTGAAGTCGTTTCATCAAAATCGTTTAAATTAAAGTCTCCAAAAGTACGTAGAATTTTGAAATTAGTTGCGGTTAACATCTTTTCAAAATCTGAAATTTTAACAGCCTGAACTCTTTCGGTATAATGCCGATTTATTTTTCCATCTATAAATCGAATGTCCTTGAATATATGTTGACCATCATAGCGACGTTCAATGTCAAATTTCACATCGTCCACTATTTTCTCTTCTTTCTCTACCAAATTATCAATAACTTTTACTGCATTCATAAAATCAATAATGAGTAATCCATCTTTTTCTAACATAGAATGGATAGAGTCAAGCATTTTTAAATTTTCTGCCTCAGAATCAAAATACCCAAAACTCGTAAATAGATTAAAAATAGCGGTGAATTTTCTACCCTGAATTACTTCGCGCATGTCATGAACCTGGAAATCGAGTCCTTTTACACTTTCTTGGGAGGCAAATTCTATACTTTGAGGAGAAAGATCAACACCTAAAACATTAAATCCGGATTCAAATAACATTTTTGCATGCCTTCCTTTTCCGCAAGCGAGGTCTAAAACGGTAGATTCTTTAGGAAGTTCAATAAATGATACGAGCCTTGAAATGAATAGATTAGCCTCTATTTCATCCCTATTTTTGTAGAGGATGTGGTAGTAAGGAGAATCGAACCAATCAGCAAACCAATCTTTTGTCATAAGATAAAGTTAAGCTATCTTTTTATTTAATTGGGATTTACTCGATGAATTGCTTATATTTGACTATTAACCTATGGCTGTAACAGACGTATATAATGATTATTTAAGGTTGGAAGATGACCAAATCATCCTCTCATTTAAGGGTGACTTTACTGCAGAACTATTGACTTCTTTCTTACATATTTTAGAAGGGAAAATGGAAGACTTCGGTACGGAAACCAAGAAAAAACGTCGTGTTTTTAATGTTCTCACGGAAAGTTTTCAAAATTTGTATCATCACATTGAAGATTTAGAGAAAGAAGGTGAACTTCAAAAAATCAAGAAATCGGCATTGGTTATTGTCAAATACGAAGAAGGAAAATTTAGTGTTTTGACAGGGAATTACATTGATATAGATTCTGTTGATGAATTGAAAGATAAATTAACAATGGTCAATAAATTGAACCCAGAAGAATTAAGAGCATTGTATAGAGTAAGGTTAGAAACAAATCCTCTTTCTACAAAGGGAACAGCAGGGTTAGGATTGATAGATATAGCAAGAAAGTCTAAGAGTAAACTCGATTATGAATTCATAAACGTTGATACTACTTCGAGTTTCTTTTGCTTGAATGTAATAATAGAATAATTAGTAAATTTGAATATGGAAAAGTTTAACATCGTAGGTTCTGCAAAAACACCAACAATTAATTTTGATGGCGAAACAGGTATATTAGAATTCATAGGAAGATCAATTCCTGAAAATTCAGTTGAGTTTTTTACGCCATTGATTGATTGGCTCGAAGAATATGAATCTCATCCAAAAGAGGAAACTGTTGTGGACATGAAGTTGGAATATTTTAATACTTCTTCATCCAAATGCATTTTAGATTTTTTCAAGAGGTTAGAGAAAATCAACGGAAATGACACGCAAGTAAAAGTAAATTGGTACTTCGAAAAAGATGACGAAGACATGGCTGAAGCAGGAGAAGATTATGAAGCAATCGTTTCTTTGCCGTTTAAAATTATCGAAGTAGATGAGATTTATTAATGACTAAAGTAGGCATTACAGGAGGGATTGGTTCTGGCAAAAGCTTTGTCTCAAAAATTCTTCGTTCGATGAATTACCCTGTCTTTAATTCTGATAGTGAAGCAAAGAAAATTATTCAAGAAAATAAAGAAGTAAGAGAAGATTTAATTGCTCTTTTTGGAGAAGAAACGTTTAGCAATAATGAACTCAACAAAGCTTTTTTGGCGAACATCATTTTCAACGACAATGAGGCCCTCGAAAAAGTAAATGCAATTGTTCACCCTAAAGTGCGGCAAGCCTTTGAAGCCTTTGCAAAGATTGAAAACAATTCAGTTGTTTTCAATGAAGCAGCCATACTTTTTGAGTCAGGAGGTCATTCTCAACTCGATAAAGTCATTCTGATTTCAGCTCCTATGAAATTAAGATTACAACGCGTAATGAATCGAGATCATTCAACAGAAAAAGAAGTCCTCGCAAGGATGAATAAGCAATGGACCGATGAGCAAAAAAGAGAACTCGCAGACTTTGAGATCATCAATGACGAGCAACAACCTCTAGTACATCAAATCGAAGAAGTCTTGATGAAATTAAAATATTGAGCACACACTCAATCCTCCACCTCCTCAAAATCATCAAAATGATCATCACCTCCCAAGCTGTTTGAATCATCAAAATCATCCGTTCCATTTCTATTCACTTTCCCACCATTCATTAAAAATGTAACGGTATTCACCATCTTAAAAATTAAACTCATCAAGAAAAAGAACCCGATTACCTTAAATATGAATCCAAAAACAGGAGTGTCTTCAATATTAATAATACTTCCATGTAACCATTCTGCAATTGGATTTACAGCAAATTCTGGGTAGAACCAAAAGAATGTAAAAGCGATGAGTGAAACCGCAATGATAATTGTTTCCAAGCGCAAATTAAAAGAAGTCTGTTTTTTCATCATCGGCCTGCCTGATAAACCACCTGCAAGGTTAAACATCACTGACCTGTTCTGATTCTTCTGTAATTTCCCAACAAAATAGGTCAAGAGAATAATACCTGCGAAAACAACGCGGTTCAATTCTACCATATTCAGCGAGTCATTCTCAAAACAAAAGAGAAAAGTAACATCCACTAAGAAAAAATATTTGACTCCTCTTATTAGATAAATCTCTATCAATGATCGAACTCGACCAACACTCAGTAACATAATGGCTGCTTCCAAAAGCCCCCAAAGGAAACCATAAATCGCAAATAAAACCCCAAGGTGGAAGATAAAATCAAGTAATTGCATGTGGTAAAAGTACGGAAAATCAATGATTCAATGTTCTAAAGTTTCAAGAGGAAGTTGATACTACTCAACAACCATTTTGGAAGTTCCTACTGTGGGGGGTCATTAAAACATTAAAACATTGATTCATTAAAACATTGAATTAACTATCTTTATGCGAAGAAAAAAGAATATTAGATAAACTCAATACCAATCATGAAAAAAATAACAGCAATCATTTTACTTTTTATAGCGTCAACTTTCTCTTCCTTTGCAGAAGAAGGAATGCTTATTCCATCATTAATCAGTGCGTTTGAAGACGACATGAAAGCAATGGGAATGAAACTTTCTGCGGATGATATTTATTCTGTAAATCACTCAAGTTTAAAGGATGCAATCTTACACTTTGGTGGAGGTTGTACTGCAGAATTGGTTTCTTCGCAAGGTTTATTGTTAACCAATCATCACTGTGGTTATTCTCAAATACAATCGCATTCTTCGTTGGAGAATGATTACTTAAAATATGGTTTTTGGGCAAAGAATAAAAGCGAAGAGAAAAAAAATCCAGGTTTGACTGCCGCAAGAGTAGTGAGAATTCAAGATGTGACAGCATCCGTTTTTCAAGGAATGGAAGGCCTTTCTCAAAGTGAGAAGTTGCTAAAAATGCAAGAGAATGTCAATGCGTTAATTAAAGATGCAATGGCAGGCAATGAATATTCTGCAGATATCAAACCGTTTAATTATGGTAATGATTTTTACATGATTGTCAAAGAAACTTTCAGAGATGTACGATTGGTGGGGACCCCTCCAAATTCTATTGGTAAGTTCGGTGGAGATACAGATAACTGGGTTTGGCCAAGACATACAGGTGATTTCTCAGTATTCAGAGTGTATGCAAACGCAAGTAATGAGCCAAGTGATATCAGTGATTCGAATGTACCATATAAACCTTTACATTTCTTGCCTGTCTCTGTGAAGAACAGAGTGCCGGGAGAATTTACAATGGTGTACGGCTTTCCAGGTTCTACAGAGCAACATTTAACTTCTGAAAATTTAAGATACATTATAGACCAAGAACGTCCTGCGAGAATTAAGATGAGAGATAAGTCATTAGGAGTTATCAATGCAGGAATGCGTTCTTCGGATTTAATTAGAATTCAGTATTCTTCAAAACAAGCAAGAATTGCCAACGGTTGGAAAAAATGGATAGGGCAAATTGGAGGGCTAAAAACTGTTGATGCGATTCAGATTAAATTAGACAGAGAGAAAAGATTCAACGATATGGCCGCTACAAAACCAGAATGGCAGGAAGCATACGGTTCTGTGATTAATGAACTCAATAAATTAGTTGTAAAATACAAGGATGCCGATTTTGGTTATTCTATGGCAATTGAATATTTATATGTTGGACCAGAAGTTTTTAAGCAAGCAAGAAATTTGAACAAGTTCTTGAAGAATTACGAAGCAATGGAAATCGCAGGTACACTAGATGCTGAAATTGACAAACAAATCAAAGGAGCAAAAGGGTTCTTTAAAAATTACGATGCAGCAGTTGACAAGGAAATCTTCCTTCTATTAACAGAAGAATATGTGAAGCAAGTTGGAAACGGACCTCTTCCAGCAAGATTAAAAAACACATCTGCACAAGTATTAGCCGATAAAATTTTCAAGAAATCAATTCTTACCGATGAAGCTCGTTTTATTAAATTTATGAATAAATTGAAGGCGAAATCGTTCAAAAAATTAAAAAAGAAAGACCTTGGTTTTATTGTTTGGTCTGAGTCAAATGACAACTTTAGAGAGAATGTACTACCTGATGTAAGAACTTATAGAGGAGCAAAAGATCAGTTGCTCAAAACATACGTAAAAGGGAAGATGGAAATGTTTCCAGACGATAAGCATTGGCCAGATGCAAACTCTACCATGAGAATTACCTATGGTAAGTTGGAAGGTTCTGCACCTCACGATGGAATGGCTTATACTGAGCACACAACTATCGATGGAATCATTGCAAAAAATAACAGTGACAATCCAGACTTTGATGTGTTGCCAAGAATGCGTGAGTTAGCAAAGAAAAAAGATTATGGAGACTATGCACAAGACGGAGAATTGTGGGTTTGCTTCTCAGGGTCGAATCACACAACAGGGGGGAACTCTGGTTCGCCAGTTATTGATGCTGAAGGCAACTTGATGGGACTTAATTTTGACAGAACTTGGGAAAGCACCATGAGTGATTTTATGTTCGACGCATCTCGCTGTAGAAACATCGCCGTTGATGTAAGATACGTACTTTGGGTGATGGATAGATATTCAGGAGCCAAGCATTTGGTAGATGAAATGGTGTTGGTGAAGTAGGTTTTGAATGTTTAATAGCGAACTTGTAGTGAAGGTTGCTGGTGAAGGAAGGACCGGAAGGAATATTAGCGATAGTTTTGTATGAATGCGATAAAATCGCGTAAGAGTGGGGAGCAATTTTACAGGTAATTGACACAATATGTTTAAGGTTATTAGAACACTTGGTAATATTATTTTTTTAATCAATTAAATTTGCCTCCTTTATGCAATGTTTTCTGAGGAGTATTTAACTTTACCTGTAATGTTGCTATGCTTGTTGACATTTCTTCTTTTGATAAACATTAGATATTACTTGTTATGGTATATTTTTCACGCATTTAATGGTTTGTATATTTTAGGATTAGTTATCTCAATATATATAAATCATATTCTTTATGTAGAGTCATTTAATTTCCCTCTCTGTAAAACAGAGCTAGTTGTTATGCCTGATTTAGCATCTTCCATCTTGTTATATTCCCTACTGTTTTATTGTCCATTTTTGACAATGTCACTGTTTACAGAAGAAGGACGTAAATTTTATTCTAAAGAAGATAAGTATCCCCCACTAGTCAGCGAATAACCGCTGGTTCGAGATTGTATCTCGTGCGAAAAGAAAACGGGACAATCTCAATAATTAAGAGATTGCCCCGTTTAGTACCCGGGAGGAGAGTCGAACTCCCACGTCCTAAGACACACGCCCCTCAAGCGTGCGCGTCTACCAATTCCGCCACCCGGGTATTTGATGCAAAGATAATTGTTTCTTTGAATTGACATTAAATAGAGTCACTCTTTATTCTCTGTTGAAAGTCCTATTTATTGATGAACTAGGTTAGCTGTAAATACTGCAATAAATAAAACAGCCATTCTCATATCCTCCGAAACACCTGCAAATTCAACATCAATATTCCATCTGCTAAAGTCTTTCATAAAAACGGTGCTCATTCTTCCATCTATATCTCCTGAAACCTCCCATCTTTCGAAATCATTGTTGAAGGTTGTTTTTATACGAATCGTTTTCCCTTCTCCTACTATTTCCCAAGAATCATAATCATTGTTGAAGATAGTCCGAATGGTGATGTCGTTGCCAACTTTCCATCTATCCCAATCATCATTGAAAATAGTTCTAATTCGAATTCCGTCAGCATTCCAGCTATTAATATTGCCTGAAAAAACAGTATTTATTGTCATTCCGTCAAATCTCCAGCGAGAATAATCATCGTTGAAAGTAGTTGACAAGCGCTGCCCAAAACTTAAAATAGGCAACAAACTGAGTAAGAAAATAAAAACTGATTTCATAGAATTAAGTTACAACATTTGTTTCTTTATCAAACTGCTTGTAAGAGACAAAAACGGCAATTACTGCAATCAGAATCATGACAGCAAAACTTACGCCAAGAAGTGAGTAGTCTAATGTTCCTGCAATTAATTCTTTGGTTGAAAGGACAATATTCACAACAGGAATCATTGCTGTTATCATCGTTAATTTAATTCCAGGAAAGAATCCAATCATTGCAGGTAAAACAACGAGTAGATTAATCGGTGTAATGATACTTTGCGCTTCTTTAAAACTTTTCGCATACACTGCTATTGGAATCATTATGCCCGCAAAGAAAACGGTAAGCGGTAAAAGCAATAAAAAGAGTAATAGAATGAATTTGAAGTTCAATATTCCGTGAACTACGTTGAGTAATTCTTCATTCTCCACAATGTCCATTACTTCGATAGAGAAGAATAAACCAAGTAAAGCAGCAGATGCAGCCAGTAATCCTGAAAGAACAACGACTCCCATTTTGCCAAATAAAATTTGCCATCTTGCTACAGGGGTTGTTAATAATGTTTCGATGGTTCCTCTTTCTTTTTCTCCTGTAAATAAATCAATGGCAGGATACATGCAACCTAGAAAACCAAAAGCAATGAAGATATAGGGGAGAATTCCTCCTGCGAGTTTTCCAATCATTTCTTTGTCAGAAGCGGTATTTGAATAGCTAGTTTCAATTGGAGTTAATTGAGCAACATCTAAATTTAAATCGATGTATCTTTCTTGCAAAGCAATGTCCTCGATTGTTTTTACGTATGTTTCTGCTCTTTTCTTCACTCCAACATCCGTTGCATTGTAAAATATAGTGAGTTTTGCAGGTTTCTTATTCTCCAAAGAATGTGAGAAATCAGCTGCTGCAAACATTCCAATTTGAATCGAGTCAACTTTAATATCTGCTTTTAATGCGGAAGAATCTTTATAGAGAATAATTTTCTTTTTACCCATTACTTCTGGCAACTTCTCTAACTGCTCTAGAAAATAGTTGCCTTTTTCTCCTACAAAACCAATTTTGAGTTCTTTTTGGGCCGCTTCCTCCTGAAACGATGAAGAAATACCGACAAATACATTGAGAATGACAGGGAAAATCAGCACAGGAATTACCAGCATCATCATTAACGTACGTTTATCACGCAAAGTATCTTTTAATTCTTTTTTGAAAATTGTAAATATCATGATTCGATTGGGGTATTAGATTTAACGATTCTGATGAATTCAGAAGTTAGATTATCTGTTTGCATTTGTGATTTGAAGTCTGACATCTCTCCATTAAAAAGCATTTTTCCTTTGTGGATAATTGCCAAGTCATCGCAGAGTAAATCAACTTCACTCATTATGTGACTGGAGAAAATAACAGTTTTTCCTTCATTCTTGCAGCTACGAATCAATTCAATGATGTTCTCTGCCGTAATGACATCTAAACCACTTGTTGGTTCATCAAAGACCACTACTTCTGGATCGTGAATCATAGTTCTGCAAATAGAAACTTTTTGCTTCATTCCTGTAGAAAGCTTCCCGATTCTCTTTCCCTGAAAATCGTGCATATCCAAAAGTGTATAAAGAGATTCTTTGCGTTCTTCAAATTTGTCTTTGGGAACTTCGTATAAATCTGCAAAATATTTTATAACCTCGTTGGGAGTCAGTCTTGCGTACAAACCTGTTGACCCCGTAAGAAAGCCAATTTTCTTTCTTGCCTCACGAGGATTAGCAATCGCATCAATTCCAGCAA
>DQTF01000187.1 GCA_015662935.1 Crocinitomicaceae bacterium
ATCCAACAAATTATTGAGGTTGTACTTCTTTCTCAAAAGAAATCCCTTTAGGACTTTTATTCATTCTGAAAAAATGATGAATGATTTAGTTGTAGAAACTGGTTTTGAGAGAATTGCTCATGAGAAAATTTTCCCTTGGAGAATTAGTGTGTATAAAAAAAGCCGCTAGTAACTAACGGCTTTTAATTCTATATCTGAAAGCTATTATTCTTCGCTTTTTTCTTCTTTTTCATCCTTGTCTTCCTCGTCACTCTCTTCTTCTGCCTCCTTAGCCTCTTCCGCTTCAAGAGCTGCTTTTTCAGCCTCTTCTCTCGCTTTCTTTGCAACTAAATCTACAATCTTAACTTGGACAGCATTCATTCCTTTCATTCCTCGTTCTAGTTCAAACTCAACTAAATCGTTCTCTTTGATTTCTTCAAGTAAACCATTAACGTGAACAAAATACTTTTCTTCAGTACCTGTTTCTTTAATGAAACCGTATCCTTTAGAATCGTTAAAGAATACGACTCTACCTTCACGGCTAGATGAAACAGGAGCATCTGTTCTTTTAGGAACTCCAATTTCGATATCCTTCGCCTTGATTTCTTTTCTTTTTACGTTCTCATCTGGCGGAGTATCAGAAATATTTCCAAACTCATCCACGTATGCTAACATATTATCTAAACCACCGCCTTCAGAACTTGCTTTACGCTCTTCTCTTTTAAGTGCTTTATCTTTACGTTTCTTTAAACGTTTTTTCTCTTTTTCTTTTTTACTAAATGTCTCTTGCGATCTGGCCATTAAAAATTAATTATCGTAAGCAACTATTAATTAGCAGCTTACATGTATTATTGTGTATTTATATTCTTTTCAATTATACTAACATTGAGGTTAAATAAAGGTTACACGTAAAATAACCTTCCGCAAAGGTACTGATTTTTAACGAAAAAAGAATGAAATTTGTAGATTAGGATTTAGAATATTTAAATTGGAATAAATATTCCGTTCCTTCTTTGCTTTTATTTAAAGAATACTCCCCATCTAATTGCTCTGTGAAAACATTAATTAAAGAGGTTCCAAAATGATCTGAATCAGGGTTATCATACCATTCTCCATTATCAAAGTACTTCAATTCATACCCTGTATAACGAGGTTTAAATTCGATATTGATTCTGCCATTATTCTTATTTTTAACTCCGTACTTCAGGCTATTGGTCAATAACTCATTTAGAATAAGAGCTAGAGGAACCAGTGTATCTAGCTGTATGTTGTCAACATTAGAATTAACGTTCAACTGTATATTTTTCTCCATTGAAAAATTGTGAAGAACCTCCTCTGCTAAAGACTGAATATAATCATTGGTACTAACGTCGCTGATGTTCTTAGAGTTGTAAATCTTATCATGAATGAGCGCAATGCTTTTAATTCTGTCGATGGCATCTTTCAGAACTTGCTTGGAATTAGGATCCGAAACAATATTACTTTGCAAATTCATGATGCTTGTAATGATTTGCAGATTATTTTTTACCCTATGATGGATCTCTTGTAGAAGTACTTTTTTGTCAGTATCCTGCTTCCTGATTAGTTTCATTGATTTATTCAACTGTTTTTCTTTCAGTTTTCGAAGTTTTATTTCTTTTCTTAATCGTTTATTCCAATAAAGGAGGAATAAAAAAACTGCAAGGATAATTAGTAAACCAAAAGAAATCCATTTAAAAACCTCTTTCCAACTCACTCCGTGTTCATAACGAACAGCTATCCATTCATTTCTAATCTGTTCTCTCTCAGTGGGAGAAATAGAAGCAAATACTTTATTTGCAATGTCACGAAAAACAACCCAGTCTTTTGTTACGGCTAGTGCTATTCCATTTGTCTTGTAAGAAGTTGGTGCTGCAATTTTTAGATTGGTAAAACCACTGTTATTAATATGATAACTAATAACGCCTAGATTTCCTACAAATGCATCGGCATCTCCATAACTTAATTCCTCTAAGCATTCATAAACACCATTAAATTCTTTAATATTGATTTCAGGATAATCTTTCGCAATCATTTCTGTGGAATAGTAATTTGCAGGTAGCGCAACAGAAATTGTATTCAAATCGTCCAATCCACCAATAAATTTAAAATCCTTTCTTGACGATTACCATCGGATCTTCAATGTATGTATCAGAAAAATACAGAAACTCTTTTCTTTCTGGAGTTATTGCACAACAAGGAACGATATTAATTTCGCCTTTTTTTAATCCTGTAATTGCTTTCCCCCATGTCATATTAGGAATTGGGTTCATGTCTATTCCTGTTTCCCTTTCAAGGATTTTAACATACTCACCTACGATACCTTTATACTCTCCGTTTTCATATATTTCATAAGGTGCCCATTGAGGTTCGTATCCGAAATTAATTATTGGGTGCTTGCTAATCCACTCTTTTTCTATTTGTGTAAATTCAATTTTCTGACCAGACACAAAATACTGCGTGAACAAAAAAGTAATAAATAGAAAATGTTTGAGCATAGTTAGTAATTAGAAATCTAACTTACTGAAAACTACCATGAAAAACAAATAAACTTGCTAATTATCTTCTAAAATCTCTTTAACTCGACCTACTTGTCCATCCTCTAAAAGCACTTTAATTCCATGAGGGTGAAAAGAGGATTTAGTGAGTATCCTTTTTACGTCTCCTTCTGTTAACTCTCCAGACCTTTGATTTTTTTTAAGTACAATCGCCACATAAGCTCCGATTGACACGTCTTCTCTTTTTCTTCCGTCCATAACGATATAAAAAAAGCCCCTTCTTTCGAAGGAGCTTAATTAAAAATTATTTTTTTATGCCTTATCAGCACAGCAAGGCTTTGTGCAGTCTTCTCCACAAGCTTCCATTTTTTCAGCAGTACATCCGTCAGCGCAAGCTTCTGAACATTCATGTGCAGCCATTTCAGCAGTACAACCTTCACCACAATTAGAAGCGCAATCTTTTTTACAAGCTTCTTTGTCTGTTGACTCACAAGATGCAGAACATTTGTGTTCGCCTTCGTGAGAAGCGCAAGCTTCCTTGTCGTCATCTTTACAACAAGCTTTTCCTTCTTCATGATCACAAGTTGCTTCTTCAACCATTTCTGTTCCTGCTTCAAGAGCATCACCTGCTGCATCATTTACTTCTTCAGAAGAACAAGCAAACATTACTAATGACAATGCAATTGGGATAATAAATTTTAATACTTTCATTTGATTTAAATTAATTAGTTTGTGAGTGCAAGTTAGTAAAAATTAACACTAGAAAAATAAATCGAGTATTAATTATTCCATTTCTGGTTCAACAAATCGATTAATTTTGAAGAAATTGTATTGAAATAACGCTTTGTTCTATATCCACTTACCCAAGTGATTCCTGTGATAGCGTTTGTTAAAAAAATCTCATCTGCAACAAGTAGATTCTGTGGTAAAATATTGCATTCGTAAACTTTGATTCCATTTGCAATTGCAAGGTTAATAATTTGCATCCTCATAGTACCTGCTAAACAACCTTCTTCAAGGCCAGGCGTGTATAAAACACCATTGCTCACAACAAAAAGATTTGCCGAAGAGCTTTCTAGAATACCCCCTGTTTCATTGGTAATTAAATAATCACCTAACCCCTTTTCTTTTGCCGTAATTGCTGCTAATATATAAATCAAGCAATTTTTTGTCTTGAAATTAGACAAGGTGTTCTTTTGCTTTTTTAAGTCAGTATAGATATCAACTTCAATTCCTTTCTGGTTTAACTCAAATTTGCCAATCTCTGTTGGATAGACCTCAATATAAAATTCAACCTCATTACTTTCTGGTTTGAAAGTACCGCCACTTGACCGGTCAATTGAAATTCGACACTTCCCTCCTTCCGTAATTGTTGATTTTTGCAATAACTCAGTTATTTTTTTTCTGAAAAAATCTACGTCAAAAAAACTAGGTGGTCGCATTTTAATTCTCTTTGCTCCTTCCAGCATCCTTGAAATGTGGTTCTCTAAATTAATTGGCTGCCCTTTAATAATTCGAATACTTTCAAATACACCATCTCCATATAGATATGATCGATTTCCCGTTTTAATCGTTACGGAATCATTCTCCAAAATTTCGTTGTTGTTATTTATATAGAGCATTGACTAAAAGATATAACTGATAAGTTCTTTTCCCTTATCAAGGTTGATAATTAGTACGTAAACAATACCGAAAATGGCACCACCAATGTGAGCATCGTGCGCAATTCCTGTTCCTCCTTTTTTAGCTGCATAGAATTCATACAGTAAATATAATGGTCCAAAAATATATGCAGGGATTGGAATAGGAATAAACATTAATTGTAATTCCATTCCTGGATTCCACAATATAGCAGCAAAAATCACAGCAGACACAGCACCTGACGCCCCTAATGACCGATAATTTGGATTATCTTGATTTCTAAAGTATGGAATAACAGTAGCGAATAAACCTCCTAATATATATAATGCTCCAAAATGTAACTGCCCCATCATTGCCCCATACTCTTGCATCAAACCATAATGCAAAAGAGCATCTCCTAAGAAATAAAGCGAGAACATATTAAAGAACAAGTGAGCAGTATCTCCATGTATTAATATATGACTGAAAATTCTAGAATAGTTGCTGTTTTCCTTAACGTCATAGGGGATATACATCATTTTATTCAGCATCTCCCGATTATTAAACGCCATCATTGAGACGACAACTGTGATTGCAATAATTATTAATAAAATGTCTATATTCATAGAATGTTATGTATATTCGTTTAGAAACCTAGCTAATTTAATAATTTCATTGGAACTAAATCATAAAATACTTTTTTATATAATTGTATCACTACTTTTGACTGCCTGTTCAACTGAAGAAAAGGAAGAAGTTGTTATCCCTTTTGAAATGCAGGATATACCTGTTAATGAAAAGGTTAAAATAGCTTTATCAGAAGAATATTTTAAGCAAATTGGTATTCCTGATAGTACTTTAAGTTATTTAGAAAAATTTTATTCTTCCAGAAACTACTCCCCTAAATGGATCAATGATTCTATGTTGACCAAAACTGGAGTTCAATTAAAAAACAGATTGCCTAAAAGTTTTAGTTATGGTATTCCGAAAGGAAGAGTTCATTTTATCCAGACAGAGAACTACATTCAAGACGAATTGAATTTAACCTTAGCATTAGCACAAATAACATATGATTTAGATAGTGGAATTATTGATTACGAGAACAAAATAAAGAAAGCTAAAAAGTTTGTCTCGATATCAACCTTAGATTCACTAGATTTTAATTCAGAAGATGGAATTCGAATTCAATTATTGAATCGAGGAAAAAAAGACTCAACCTATCTTGCTTTGGCACAAGGATTAATCAATTTGATTGATGCTTACCCGATTGACACCTCTACATTTAATGTGAAATCAATCAAATACGACACTTTACTTGCTGCAGAAAAAACGAGAACAGCACTTGTTTCTAAAGGATACCTTAATGACTCTATTCGTGACAGTACATTAATAATAACTGCTTTGCAAAAATTTCAAATTGATAACGGATTAAAACCTGATGGAGTTATTGGTAAATACACTTCTAAAGCCCTGAATGAAAGCACTTATCATAAAGTTGAGAGAATATTGCTTGCAATGGATAAAATTAGAAGTCGCCAAGAGAGACCGAATAAATACATCCACATCAATATTCCAGAATACAAGTTAAGGTATTACATCAATGACAGTTTAAAAAGCGACCACAATATTGTTGTTGGTAAAATTGGAAATGAAACTCCAGAACTAACTTCAAAATTGCGTAAAATTGTGGTTTACCCATATTGGAATGTCCCCTATTCTATTTCGAGCAAAGAAATTCTACCTCACTTAAAGAGAGATCCAGGTTATCTTGCAAAGCATAATTACACACTCCTGAAAAAAGATGAAGAAATTGATCCTTATTCCGTTGACTGGAGTAAGGTTAGGCAGAATTCATTTCGATATAAAATCAGACAAGGAGTTGGGAGAAAAAATAGTCTCGGTATTATCAAATTTGATTTTTATAATAAACACAGCGTATATTTCCATGATACGCCATCAAAATCATTGTTTGGTGTCGATGTTAGAGCTTATTCACACGGTTGTATGCGTACTCAAAACCCCATTGATTTAGCAAAAGTTATTTTAGGAAGAGATGAATACCGAAATAAAGTGAATGAAATGACGCCTGACTCTTTAGATACTTTATTAAATAGAGCAGAGAATTATGAGATCAAGCTTCTTCACCCTATTCCGATTTTTATAGAATACCAAACTGTAGTCCGAACGGGAGGTAAAATGCAACTGTACCTTGATATTTATGGTCGAGATGAAGAGTATTTAGAAATTATGAGGGAGTGATTCTAATAAATCGTTTAACTTTGCATAAAAACGATTTTCTATGACTCATTTA
>DQTF01000193.1 GCA_015662935.1 Crocinitomicaceae bacterium
AAAGCTTCACTTTTCATCTTGACATATTTTGCTAAGATAATTTTATACAATTATACCTTAACTCAGTGTCCAACTTTTTATATCACATCCAATTTACGAGCGTGTCTAAAGCGCGGAGCGCATGTCTAACATTTCGCGAAGCGAATAGTCTAAAAGTTCGCAAAGCGAACGTGTCTAACTTAGCCCCGAAATTTTCCCGTCATTATCAATAAACATTCCTTCCGAAGCTGGAGTTGCTGGTAAACCAGGCATTCTCATCATCTTCCCTAAAATTGGAATAATAAATCCTGCACCAGCGGCAAATTCAAATTCTCTAACGGTCACTCTAAATCCAGTAGGTCGTCCTAACTTCTTATCATCATCCGAGAATGATTTTTGCGTCTTCGCCATACAAATTGGCAAAACGTTTAAACCTAAAGCATCAATTTTCTTCAAGTCTGTTTCTGCTTTCTTTGCATAATCAACGCCATCAGCGCCATAAATTTCTTTCGCTATGATTTCAATTTTTTCTGTAATAGGCAAGTTCCAATCGTACAATTGTTTGAACTCATTCTTTCCAGATTCAACCTCTGCAACTACTGCTTTAGCCAAATCAGTCATTCCATCTCCACCTTTTGCAAACCCATTAGCAAGAATCGCCTTTACACCTAGTTTAGCGCAATGTTCTTCAATCACTTTTACCTCTTCAGCAGTGTCTGTTGGAAATGCATTAATGGCAACAACAGGATTCAATCCGAATTTTTGAATGTTCTCGATGTGCTTTTCTAAGTTAACAATTCCTTTTGTTACACGTTCGACACTTGCTGTGTTGTACTCTTCTTTTTTTGCACCACCATGATGACGCAATGCTCTAATTGTTGCTACCAAAACAACTGTCTCAGGTTTCAACCCTCCAGAAACACATTTAATGTCCAAGAACTTTTCTGCACCTAAATCTGCACCAAAACCTGCTTCCGTGATGACATAATCAGAAAGAGAAAGTCCCATTTTGGTTGCTAAAATTGTATTGGTTCCTTGTGCGATGTTGGCAAAAGGTCCACCGTGAATAATTGCAGGGTTTCCTTCCATTGTCTGCACTAGGTTCGGTTGTACGGCATCTTTCAAAAGAATTGCCATGGCATTTTCTGCTTTTAAATCACGTGCATAAACAGGTTTTTTATCGTAAGTCATTCCTACATAAATATTCCCTAAACGCGTTTTTAAATCTTCAAAATTCTCTGCCATGCACAAAATTGCCATCACTTCCGATGCTGGTGTAATGTTGAATCCATCTTGCCGAGGAACACCATTAAAAACACCACCTAGTCCAATGGTGATATCACGCAAAGCTCGATCGTTCATGTCCATTACTCTTTTCCAAGCAACCGTTCTGGGATCAATTCCTAAATTCTTCGTCTTACTTTGCAAGTTGTTGTCTAAAAGTGCAGAAAGTAAGTTGTTCGCTTTTTCTATCGCAGAAAAATCACCCGTAAAATGAAGGTTGATGTCCTCCATTGGTAGTACTTGAGAATAACCACCACCAGCTGCTCCTCCTTTTATTCCGAAGACAGGGCCTAAAGAAGGTTCACGAAGAACAACCGTTGTTTTCTTACCAATTTTATTCATTCCTTCCGTCAACCCAATCGAAGTCGTTGTTTTACCTTCTCCAGCTGGAGTTGGTGTTAGAGCAGTCACTAAAACTAAATGATTCTTCTTTATCTCTGATTCATTGATCAATGAAAGAGGAAGCTTTGCTTTGTATTTCCCATACAACTCTAAGTCGTCCTCTACGATATTCAATTTTTCTGCGATCGTTTTTATATGTTGCATTGTTGCAGCTTGTGCAATTTCGATGTCTGATTTAAATTCTCCCATGGTTTAATTTTTTGCTTTGACAATATAGTTATTTTTCGACTATTCGACTATTCGACTATTCGACTATTCGACTATTCGACTGCTTTGGATTGCAATTTCCTTATATCGATGAATTAAGCAAGAAAAAAAGTCAAGTAGTCGAGAGCGCAGCGCGTCGAACAGTCAAAAGCGTAGCGAGTCAATTCTATTTCAACATCCCCCACTTTAAAACTTCTCTAAACTATCTTTTAAGCAACTCAACTATTGATTACCTTCACAGAATGAGTAAAAATGTCGATAAATTAAATAAACGCGGAGTAAAATCCAGCTACATTTCAACAATCATTGGAATTTCCTTAGTTCTGTTTATGATTGGAATTGTTATGGGTGGTTTTTTCGGCTTGGACAATGTGCAAAAACAAGCAAAAGAAAGTTTACAGGGTGACTTATTCTTTGTGCCAAGTATGAATTCTTCGGATATAAAACAGGTAGAACAAGAATTAAAAACATGGCATCAATTCAATGAAGTATTTTTTGTTTCTCCAGAAAGAGCCATCGAAGAATTTACAGGAGAAGATCAAAATGCAGACAATATTTTAGCCATTTTTGAGGGAGAGAATCCATTGCCACCAACCGTTGGTTTTAGACCTAAAGCTCAGTTTGCAACTTTAGAAGGTATGCAGGGAATTAAAGATACTTTACTCTCTGTATATGGAGAACAGCTTGACGAAGTCAGTTACGATGAGGCAAGTGTACAAAAAGTAAATCTAGGCTTTAAACAATTTATTTTTCTTTTCGGAGCAGTGGCTTTATTACTTATTTTAGTTGCTTTTGCACTGATTAATAACACAATACGATTGGCGCTTTATTCTAAAAGATTCTCCATTAAGACCATGCAGTTAGTCGGTGCAAAGTCGAGCTATATTCGCAGACCGTTTTTATGGCAAGCAATAGGAATTGGTGTTGTTAGCGGTGTCATCGCCATTGCTTTATTGTTTGGATTGTTCTACGCAATGAATAATATGATCAATGCGATAGAAATTAGTTTTGGTTTTCAGAACTTCATTTTGTTAGTTGTATGCTTGATTCTCTTTGGAGTTACCATCACGTTTATTTCCACTTGGTTCGCTCTTAACAAATATTTGCGTCTTAAATTGGATGATTTATATTAAATTCGCATCATGAGTGAAAAGAAAACAGTAGAAAGAAAGTCAAATAAAGCAGACTTATTGGATGATGTGTCAACATCAAACGCAGGGAATGTTTCTTTAAAAGAATACAATAAGACCGCACCTTTTTCTTTTAATAAGGACAATTATAAACTTCTACTTATCGGCCTTGCGGTTAATGTATTAGGTTATATACTAATGATTGGTGGTGCCAACGAAGACCCCAATGAATTTGATGGAGAAATGTTCAGCACGATGCGAATTACAATTGCTCCTATGCTCATTGTTGCAGGTTTTGCGATTATCATTTACGCAATTATGAAAAAGCCTAAAGCAACTAAATAAACCGCATGAGTTTTCTCGAAGCATTAATTCTTGGTATTATTCAAGGTCTTACGGAATTCCTTCCAGTAAGTAGTAGTGGTCATTTGGAAATAGTAAAAGCCATTCAAGGTCAAGAACTTTCTGGAGAATCGAGTATGATGATGACAGTTGTTCTTCATTTTGCAACAGCATTGAGTACCGTCGTTGTTTTTAGAAAAGACATTCTCGAAATTATCAAAGGGTTATTTCAGTTCAAAATGAATGAAGAATTCATGTTTGCATTGAAAATTGTTTTGTCTATGATTCCAGCAGCAATTGTTGGACTTCTATTTGACGATGTCATTGAAGGTTTTTTCAATGGACAAATTTTATTAGTGGGAGTGATGCTAATAGTGACGGGTCTATTATTGTTTTTGGCTGATAGAGCGAAAAACACCAATAAAAAAGTAAGTGTTTCTAACTCAATCGTAATTGGAATTGCTCAAGCAATTGCCATTCTACCCGGAATTTCTCGTTCAGGTGCAACTATCGGAACTTCTGTTCTTTTAGGTGTTGATCGATCAAAAGCAGCACGTTTTTCTTTCTTAATGGTGGTCCCGTTGATTTTTGGAAAAATGGCAAAAGACTTAATGAGCGATGATTTTACAACAGAAGGTGTTTCTATGAGCGCAATTAGCATTGGATTTATCGCCGCATTTATCACAGGGATTATAGCCTGCACTTGGATGATTGCCCTAGTTAAAAAAAGTAAACTATCCTATTTCTCCTATTATTGCTTTGCTGTAGGAACCCTTGCCATCGCTTGGACCATATTTAAGTAACGCTTCAAAGCTCTAAAACGCCAACACTCCAAAAAATGCTAACCGAATTCTCAAAAGGCACAACCATCTTAGTCGACAAGCCACTCAACTGGACTTCTTTCGACGTTGTTAATAAATTGCGTTGGCACTTAAGAAAAAGACTTGGCATAAAGAAGTTAAAAGTGGGACATGCAGGAACACTGGATCCTTTAGCAACTGGCCTGTTAGTGCTCTGCATAGGCAAGCATACAAAACTTATCAATGACTTAATGGTCGGAGAAAAGACTTACACGGGAACTATTCTCTTAGGAAAAACAACTCCTTCTTACGATTTAGAATCAGAATTTAACGAAGAATTTCCAACAGACCACATCAATGAAGCTTTATTGGAAGAGGTAAGAGCTTCTTTTTTGGGAGAACAATTGCAAACACCGCCTATTTTTTCTGCAAAGAAAATTGATGGGAAAAGAGCATACGAATTAGCAAGAGAAGGCAAGGAGGTAAAGATGAGAGTTAATACAATTACCATCCATGATTTTAAAATCAATACAAGTTCTTTTCCAAAAGTGAATTTTGAAATTACTTGCAGTAAAGGAACCTACATCCGTGCTATTGCACACGATTTTGGTAAGAAGTTAAATTCTGGAGGAACACTGATTGAGTTGAGAAGAACAAAATCAGGTAAGCAAAACATAGAGGATGCAAAGACCGTTGAAGAATGGATTGATTTCATCGAATCGGCTGAATTGTAGTGAATATCCTTCATTTTTCATTTTTCATCTTTCATTTCTTCACTCATTACCTTATTATTTATACCTTTGCGTTCCATTTTTAGAAAAGAAATACTTTCGATATGAATAAAATGAAATTATCGCAATTTTCCTTCGACCTACCAGAAGAGTTAATTGCTGAGTACCCTGCAGAAAATAGAGATGAATCTCGTTTGATGGTTGTTCACAGAGATACAGGTAAGTTTGAACATAAAATGTTTAAAGACATCATTGATTATATCGACGAAGAAGATGTAATGGTAATGAATAATACCAAAGTATTCCCTGCAAGAATGTATGGAAACAAAGAAAAAACAGGTGCGAAAATTGAAGTTTTCTTATTGAGAGAATTAAACCGAGAAAGTTTATTGTGGGATGTTTTAGTAGATCCAGCAAGAAAAATTAGAATCGGAAATAAATTATACTTCGGTGAAGATGAGTCATTAGTTGCAGAGGTAATTGATAACACAACTTCTAGAGGGCGTACCTTGCGTTTCTTATTTGATGGTTCTTATGAAGAATTCAAAGAGAAGATTTACGAATTGGGTGAAACTCCACTTCCTAAATACATCAAAAGAGAGGTGGAAGAAAGCGACGAAGAACGTTACCAAACAATTTATGCAAAAGAAATAGGAGCAGTAGCTGCACCAACTGCAGGATTGCATTTCTCACGTCAACTAATGAAGCGTTTGGAATTGAAAGGTGTTAATTTTGCAGAAGTTACTTTACACATTGGACTCGGAACTTTTCGCCCAGTTGAGGTCGAAGATTTAACCAAGCATAAAATGGATTCAGAGCAAGCTTTTATTACAAAAGAATGTGCGGATGCTGTTAATAATGCAAAAAGAAATAAGAAGAAAGTCATCGCTGTCGGTTCGACAGCAATGCGCTCTATCGAGACTTCTGTTTCTACGGAAGGTATGCTAAAACCATACGAAGGTTGGACGAATAAATTCATCTTCCCTCCTTATGATTTTAGTATTGCGGATGCTTTAATTACTAACTTTCACACACCGTTATCAACGTTATTAATGATGGTATCTGCTTTTGGAGGTCACGAATTAATGATGTCTGCTTATGAAGAAGCAGTAAAAGAAAAATACAGATTTTATTCTTATGGTGATGCAATGTTGATTATCTAATCACATAAAAACAGTCAATATATTAAATCCCTTTTAACAGAAGTTAGAAGGGATTTTTTATTCTCCACTATTTGCTTTATTACTCTAGAGAATTGTTATTTTTGCGATGAAATTCTTTTTAAAGAAAGAAAAACAACATCGAAGAATCACCCATGGGGAAAAAAATCAAAGCATATATTGTGTTTACGAAGTTTCGACTTTCTGCATTGGTAATTGTTTCTGCACTTACTGGTTATCTTTTCGTTGGAGGTTCAGATGGACATATCATTTTTCATTTACTGCTTGGTGGACTTCTAGTTACCGCAGCATCCAATGGCTCCAATCAGATTTGGGAGAAAGATCTTGATAAATTAATGAAACGCACAGAAGGAAGACCCATCCCCCAAGGACAAATGTCTGTGAAGGAAGGTTTATTAGTCGTTGCTTTTTGCTTGATTACGGGAACAGCTTTGTTGTACATGATTAACTTGTATTCTGCCCTCTTAGGTTTACTAGCTTTCATTTTATACGTTTTTGCTTACACTCCGTTAAAAACAAAAACGCCTTGGGCAGTATTTGTTGGAGCATTACCAGGAGCAATTCCACCAATGCTAGGAGCAATCGCTCATACCAATGAGTTTGGATTTATACCTGGCATCTTATTCTTTGTACAATTTACTTGGCAGTTTCCTCATTTTTGGGCAATCGCTTGGGTGATGTACGACGATTACAAAGCCGGTGGATTCTCACTGCTACCATCCAGAGAAGGTAAAACAAAAGGTTCTGCATTTCAGGTCGTTGTTTATTCTTTTATGTTGATACCATTCAGTATTTTGCCATGGGTGCTTGGACTTTCTGGTGTAGTTTCATTAATTTTTGCTATCGTTTTTGGATTGGGATTCTTTTACCTCGCTTATCGATTGTATCTAACTTTAGCAGACAAGGATGCTAAAAAACTAATGTTTGCCTCATTTTTATACCTACCTATTATTCAATTCGTTTACGTATTTGATCGCATCGATGATGCCATCATTAATTTTTTAACAACATGAGTGAAGAGTTGACCCCAAAAGAAATTGAAGAACAAGAATACAAAGAGCAATCGAACAAAGCACGGTTGAACTTGGTATATGTTAGTATGTTCAGTATTGTGATGTTGTTTGCAGGCTTAACTTCTGCGTACATCGTTTCAATGGGTGATTCTTTCTGGTTGAAATATGATTTACCAACTCCTTTTTGGATCAGTACAACAGCAATTATTCTAAGCAGTTTGACCTTTTTGTTGGCTGTTTCTGCTGCAAAAAAAGGCAATCAATCGATGTTGAAACTATTTATGTCAGTGACCTTTGTTTTAGGAATGGCATTCGTTTACTTCCAATTTAAAGGTTATTTCGCACTATTTGACAATGGAGTGCATGTTGTCAGCCAAGTTTTAGTGACCGATGGTAAATATGGCGACTATTTTGAAGTAAAATACAAAGGAGATTTTATAGAAATTAATGGCAACGACTTTTTATTGAAAGGCGAAAAAATGTCAGACGGAGAATTGAAAGCTTACCAAAATTTCATGGCTCAATTTCATAAAGTTGATGAAAAGAAAGCTTTTGAGGTTTCACAATACGGCAAAGATTTTATCCTGTATTTTGAGAATGTTCCAATGACAGTTAATGAAGGAAAATTGCTAACAGGAGATAGTGTTGAATTGCCTTATTTGGATCGACTACGCTTGGCTTATCTTGCCGTAAATGTAAGAGACCAACGAGGAGATTTTTATGTTAGAGGAGAATTAGGAAAGGATTTTCAAATCTATTATAAAGGGAAAGCACTGCAATATGAGAATAGACAATTGCAATTGGATGGAAAAAAATTATCCAACTACCTTCAGATAAAATCAATGGAATCTGCAGATACTGCTTCGGCCTATTTGTTCATGATTACCTTTTTACATTTGTTACACATTATTTTTACTTTATTCTACCTTGTGAAGTTGCTAATAGGTTCATTTTCAGGAAGAATAAATGAAGAGAATACGATAACCATAAAGATGGGAGCTGCCTTTTGGCACTTTTTAGGATTTTTATGGCTCTATTTATTACTGTTTTTGCTTTTTATTCATTAAACTTGCACATAAAATTTTATTAAGATGGCAGGACACGCTTCTAAACAAATTGATGCTAAAACCCTTTGGGGAGGGAAAATGTCTCCTTTTAGCACGAGTTACGGAAAACTAATGATGTGGTTTTTCTTGGTATCTGATGCATTGACATTCAGTGGGTTATTAATTTCGTACGGTTTTACAAGACACGATTATTTAGGTTCTTGGCCAATTGGTGAAGAGACTTTTCACTCTTTACCGTTCTTAGATGGTAATTACCCATTGATTTATGTTGCACTGATGACATTTATTCTAATCGTTTCTTCGGTAACAATGGTTTTGGCTGTAGAGGCAGGACACAGAATGAATAAGAAACAAGTGACAAAATGGTTGGCATTGACAATCGTTGGTGGTTTTTTCTTCGTTGGTTCGCAAGCATGGGAATGGTCTCACTTTATTCACGGGACAGAATTTGGACGTGTTGAATTGGCAGATGGTTCTCAAGCTATTGTAAAAGGAAATTTCGGAGAAATTAAAAACTTTGAAGTAACCGTTGCTGGTCATCACCACGCAGTTGGAGACAAAATTACAGAAGACTTAAAACATGAATATACCCACGCGATTGCAGAAGGTCATGTTCACAACGGTATCATCACATTACACGATGGTTCTCAAGCAAAAATCAACAAAGCAGCAAACACTGAAATGATTTTAGATATCAAAGAGTTCGGTGGTAAGTATAAAATTGGAGATAAAATTGAAGGTGCAGAAGCAGTGGCAATGTACGAAGAAGCAGTTAATGCAGGAGAGAAGAATAGAATCATCTACGGTGCTAACATGAAGCAAAACGAATACGGTCCACAACACTATGGACAGTTCTTTTTCTTCATTACAGGTTTTCACGGATTCCACGTATTCTCTGGTGTAATGATCAACTTGATTATTTTATTTGGAGTAATTGGAGGAGTTTATCATAAAAGAGGTCACTACGAAATGGTTGAGAAAACGGGACTATACTGGCACTTTGTCGATTTAGTTTGGGTATTTGTATTTACATTTTTCTACCTCGTTTAATTTTAAAAATATAACATTATGTTAAGAGATGATATTATAGAATATTCTTTAGAGGGACACCATAGCGAAGAAGAAGGAGTTAAGCTACGTAAGACTATCTGGAAAGTAACAGCTATTCTTACGATTATAACAGCGTTAGAAGTTGCAGTTGGAATTATGTTTCCTAAGTCTGCCGTATCTGAAGGTGTGTGGACAGCAATCAAAATTAGTTACATTATTCTTACACTTGTAAAAGCAGCATACATCGTTCTTTCTTTTATGCACTTAGGTGACGAAAGAAAAGCAATGAGATATGTTATTTTAATTCCTTACTTTATTTTTGCATTGTATTTAATCTTTGTTCTAATTACAGAAGGGAATGCAATCTTTGCTGCGCTTACTCAATACGCAAGTTAAATAGACAAACATGTCGAAAAAAAAGTCTGCTGGACTCAAACAAAAGTTGTTAGTCATACTTCTTTTGTTTGGTCCAGCTTTTATTTTGGTCTTTATTAGCACGAGAGGTTGTGAACACAAGTTCAAACAACTAGATGATTTTGGTGCAGCCAAATCTTATTCTTTTACAGATGCGAAAGGAAAGAAGTACACCGAAAAAGATTTTGATGAACATCTTGTCTTGGTAACAACCATTCAAGAATCTTGCCCTGATGATTGTGCAATATCAGTTTGGCACCTAGATCAATTAGTCTTTCAAAAAATGCGAAAAGACCCTCGTAAAGATGCGTTTAGAATTGTTTCTTTCGTAACCGACGGAGAAGGAAATCCTGTAAAAGATTTATCTTCTGTAGAGCAAATGCTATACGATAGAGTAGAGGACTACAATCCGGATGTATGGATTCTTGCTTCGGGTGATGCTAAACCTTTATATGATTTTGAAAGAAATGATGAACGCTTACTTCGTGAAGGGGATGAATTTTACGGCGGACAAGCTTTTCAAGAACTAATGCTTTTGTTGGATAGAAATAATCACCTTCGAATGGTACTTTCTGGAACAACTGAAGGCATGATTCGTAGAATGAATCAACATGTTGGTTTATTGCAAAAAGAGTACGATCAGAAAGCAGCACGAGAAAATAAAAAGTAACATGAAACAATCAATTTCTATTCTTCTAGCGGCATTTATTGTTTTCTCATCTTGTGAGAACGAAGTTGCTACAAAACGCATCCTCCCTATTTTAGGAGAAAGAGATGTAGATTATAAAATGATAGACGGAGAAGAGGTTGCGGATACCATTTATCATCTTGTTCCTGATTTTGAATACTTGAACCAAGATTCCGTATTGATTTCTTCAGAAAGCATAAAAGAGAAATTATGGATAGTGGATTTCTTCTTTACAAGTTGCCCAACTATTTGTCCTCCAATGACTTCTAATATGCAAAGCCTCAATGAAGCAACGGCAGATTTAAAAGAACATGTTCAGTTTTTATCTTTCTCCATAGATCCAAAAAGAGATACACCTAGTAATTTAAGAAAATACATTTCAGCACGCGATATTGCCACAGCAAATTGGCATTTCTTAACAGGAGAAGAAGACGCAACTCATTTGTTGGCGAAAAGTTTTTTTAACGGTGCAGAAAGAAACGACGAAGCAGATGGAGGTTTTGGTCATACTGATTATTTTGCTCTTGTCGACACAGATGGGCATGTGAGAGGGATTTACAAAGGAACAGATAGAGAGCAGATGGATGTTCTCGAAGCTGACTTAAGAAAATTACTAAAACACGAATATGGAATTGAAGGATCCAAGTAAGTTGCGCAAAGCAAAGTGGGCGATTTACGGTTTGTCAATTGTCAT
>DQTF01000089.1 GCA_015662935.1 Crocinitomicaceae bacterium
AATATCATTGGTAACAAGAAATTCATTGCAACCATTGTCCATAACAACCATTTGTAATCTCCAAATCGTGTGATGTAATACGTTACTTCTTCTGGGATATTTGCATACCAAATTAGCATAAATTGAGAGAAGAATAAATACGTCCACAAGAAACTAATTGCAAACATCCATTTCCCCATATCGTGAATATGCGATTCGTTAATAAACTTAGCATATCCTTGGCTTTTTAGCCAGAAAGTTAATAATAGAATAAAGATTACTGCAGAAATCCACATTCCTGAGAATACGTACCATCCGAATAATGTACTAAACCAATGCGTGTCAATTGACATAATCCAATGCCATGACATTACAGAAGATAAATATCCAAACAATACTAAGAAAAATGCTCCTTTAGCAAAGTTCTTCATGTGAATTTTCATTCCACCTTCTTTGTCTTCTTGTAAAGATCTTTTTCTGAATCCACGAGCAAATAATAAGAATACTCCAAAATAAACTACGTTTGCTCCCCAAAAGAATCCTTTGGATAAAAATGGTGCTTTGTTTGCAATAATTGGATCAAAATCTGGATGACCTACCAAGGATACATTTGGATCCATCCAATGGTAAATATGGTTCCAACCAAATGTAGCTCCAATAAATACAATGATTAAAAAGATAGCTCCAACTGGTAACCATCCAATAATTCCTTCTAAAATTCTTTTGTAAACAACTCCCCAACCAGATTCGGTTGCGTATTGTAATGCAATAAAGAATAATGCTCCCAATCCTATTCCGAAGAAAAAGAATGCGTTTACTAATAAATTTGACCAAGTTCTTGCATGGTGCGTATCTTTAAAAGTTCCTTCTTCGTGAATAATGTGTTCCAATGTTTCCATTGGTGAATGATGTACTGCTCCGTGTCCGTCTCCGTGACCTGCTTCTTCTGCATGTTCATCATGTCCATGAGAACCTTCTGTTTCCAAAGCGTGTGGAGTTAACAATAATTGTAACTCGTGGTGAGCTCCTTCTTCGGCATGTGCATCATGACCGTGTCCTGCTTTCAAATCTTTTACATCAATTGTAATGTCATTTTCGGCTGCCTTGGCTTTAATATTTGCAATTAACTCTTCTTTTGTCAAAGGCATTTCGTGGTAATACTCTACCAAAATATTTGTTGCTCCTTTTTCGTTAGCTGCTGCTTTGTATGCTTTTTGCAAATTAAAATCTGCTTCTGCAGGGTTTGCATCATACTCTTGGAATGTTTTGATACCCTCATCTGTATAACCTGTGGTGTACAAATGGTGGTTTTCATTCATAAACCCATATACGAATAGTACTAATCCAAGTCCGATTAATATCAATAGGTTTCTTTTTGCTTTACTTGTAAATTGAAAATTATTCATAGTTTTTTTTCTACTATTTAATTTTTACTTCTGTTCTTCTATTTTGTGCTCTTCCTTCTTCGGTATCGTTTGTTGCTGCTGGTTTTGTTGAACCAAATCCAATGGATTCAATTCTTTTTGCGTCAATTCCGTTATGTGTTAAATACGTTTTAACTGCCGCAGCTCTATCGCCAGATAATTTAAGATTTGCACCTGCATTTCCTGTATTGTCAGTATGTCCTTCTAAGATTAGTGTTTTATGATTAGATTTCATAAATTCTAATAATGTTTCTAATGTCGCAGCACTTTTTTCTTCATCTAAATTTGCACTTCCTGTTGCAAATACTAAGCCTTCTAATGCTAAAGATTGTGCTTCTCCATGTCCTTCTTCAGTTCCGTGTTCTCCATGAGAATCAGAATTTGAAGTAGTATTCATTAAACTTGCTAATCCTTCAGCTAAACTTGGTTTTGCTTCTTCAACAGTTTCAACTTCATCTGCAACTATTGGAGCTCCATTCATTGCATTGATGTAAGAAATTACTTGCCATCTTTCCTTTTGGTTCAATTGAGATGCGTGAGCTCCCATGACTCCTCTTCCATAAGTTATAGAGTAAAATTTTCTGCCATCTGGAATTGTAAATGCAGATGCTGGTGGGTTAATAGATTCATTATTAGCAACTTTCCCGTCTCCTTGCCCTTTTTCACCATGACAAGATGTACAATATCTGTTGTATAAAACTTCTCCTTTGTCGTGATTAGTTTGTGTTAATTTCATTGGATTTGGATCTTCTGCTGATAAACCATAATCTTCGTTACTAAATTCTAAACTTGAAATACTATGTGATTTAACCATGTTTTCAGATGGTAATCTGTGGTATGGTAAATTGTATTTTGTATCTTCTCCTACAAATGGAATTGTTCCCATTGGTGGTAATAAAGAAGATTGTTTGTTCATTAATGCTGTGTCTTGTTGCCATCCTCTAATTTCTCCGTAATCTACGTAAGCTTCAATAGCTGGCGAACGGTACATATCAGGCATATATTCATAACCTGCTGAGTTTTCATCTTTAAAACAAGACGTAAGTGCAAGGGAAAGAACAATTCCTGCTGTAATTTTATGTATGTAATTCATTTTCATAAATATAATTTATCTTGTTCGGTTTATTTTACTGTTTTTTCATCCAATTCTACAATTTCTGTAGATTGTAATAGGCTACTAATTTCTTCTGCAGAAAATTTTCCGTTTTCAGAAGTTCTTATTTCCATTACAAACCTATCGTCAGTTGTTCTTGGATCTGGATTTTCTGCTGGCATTCCTGGTAATGTCTTGTTTCTTAACATGTAAGTTAAAGCCATGCCGTGAGCAGCACACAATACAGTAAACTCAAACATTACAGGAACGAAAGCTGGCATGTTTTCCAAGAAAGAAAAACTTGGTTTCCCTCCAATATTCATTGGCCAATCTTCTATATTAAAATACTTAATTCCCCATATTGCAAGAACTAAACCTGTTAATCCATATAAAAAAGAAGCGATTCCTAGTCTTGTATGTTTTACTCCTATTACATCATCAATTCCGTGAATAGGCATTGGTGAGAATACTTCATTGACATGAATACCTTTGGTAACTACTTTTTTTGCAGCTCTTACCAATCGGTCATCATCATCATACATTGCATATATTATTTTATCTGCCATTATCTTAAATATTATTTATTCATTAAATCTTTTGCCTGTTGTGCCCAGTTGTCTCTTTCTGCTCTTCCTGGGAATGTCTTCGTGATAGAATCTAATAAATTATATTCTTCACTCGTCATTTTACTTACTTGCTCGTATTTGTAAATTCCAATAGAGTTTAA
>DQTF01000121.1 GCA_015662935.1 Crocinitomicaceae bacterium
AAAAAAAGACAATCATTAAATTGATTGTCTTTTTTGTTTTGGTGTAATCTTTGACCTATCTTGCAACAAAACAATTCTATGTCTAACTATTTATTACTCCTTTTTTTATCTTTCTCCCTTTCAGCCACAACGAAAGCTCAAAGCTCTTCTCTGTTCACCCAATATCAAGACTCTTCTGTTTATAGGATAGTGATGAAAACGCAAAACTTTAATGGGACAGAAAACATCGCGTTAGACAACTTCACTATAAAATTCAAAAATGGGGAAACGAAAGTGTATTACATCAGATATGGAGACATGCTCATTTCAAGTTTAACGATTCCTTATTCAATGTTAGATCGTTTTATTGAATTTGAAAAACAAGTTCGTTCTGTAAAATGCACAGATAGTGACTGTGTCGATTCCATTTTATTTGATGACGGAAACGAAAAATTTGAAATACCCATTGATATCTTATACGAAGAATTAGTCTCTAGTTTAATGATTGAACTGGAGCAGACGGACTAAATGAACTAATTTGAGTATTATCGGTACTTTAAATAAATACAATGATGAATTACAAATCGCCAATCTATTTAAGTATATTATTCTTTCTAGTTTTTGCATGTTCTTCAGTTAAGAATAATGTAACTACTAATAAAGAAATTACCGAAGCCAAGCTTGAAGTATTAGAAGAAATGGGTATTATAGAACAGCACAATGTTGAGGTTCAAATAACGCAAACTTTTCCTTATTGTGGAGGTGCAGCTCCAACCGAAGAAATGATGAATCAAAGTCGTCCTGCAAATGGTAATTATATTCTTGTAAATAAAACGAGTAAGCAAAAATCAACTGTTGTTGCGGATTCAACTGGAACCATTTATTTGAACTTAGAGAATGGAGAATATTCGCTTCGACAAACGTATAAAGACATGACTTTTGAAGAGTTTTATGCTAAAAATAGCGGTAAAGGAAATTCTTTTATCAGTAGAGACATTGACTGCTACCGTAAATGGTGGGAAAATAACTTGCTAGACTTCACCATCAATGATACAACCGAGGTAAAAACAAAAGTTACATTTGGCTCAGCTTGTTTCACAGGAAACAATCCCTGTTTAATTTATACTGGTCCTTACCCTCCTTGAGAAAAAGAACGCCAAAAAACCGAGAGTTATTGCTGCAATGAGCAATGAAGTAGCATTCTCTTTTATCACCAACTTCCATTTTTGCAAAAACCTCATCAAGTAATTTGTTTGCCAAACTCTTCTTCCTCTTTAAACTATAAAACTTAGACAGGTTAAAACCTATCTATTTGGGATTGGGAAAAATTTAATTCTCGCAGAATTAAAAATTGAAGATAATAACGATGTCATTTTTTATTTAGCCATGGCATTATTGAATGTAGAGAATAAAAAGGATGCGCTAAAGGAATTGAATGCAATTGATAGTGAAAAAACAGATTTTTATCCACAAGTATTGTGGTATAAGGGATTGATTTTGATAGAGCATTCTGAAAACAAGGACGCTAAAGAAACTTTATTAGAGTTGCTAGAAAAAGGTCAAGAATACAAAAATGAGGAGGCTAAAACATTAATTGAAAAATTATAGCCTAACCTACTTCTCCGCTATGTAAAACAAATCAATGCAATCATCTTTTGCATCTGCAATAAAATAATCTTCTAACTTGATATGCGTACCTGCATCACTCAGTTTATTTCTATTTCTTCTGTTGAGAATGTCATAAGGAACTTGCAACATCCACCTTGGAAGATTGTATTGAAGGTTGAGGATATCGTATTTCATGATTTTACGAACGGAAGCTTTGTTCTCTTCGTAATATTTCATAGCGACTTCATTTCCGAAAACTCCTTTCTTTTCTACGGAAGAAAAATCAAATTTTAGAAGCGTGTATAATTCATCAACCGTGTATTCACGAATGTGCCAAGGGTTTCTCGTCAATGACATCTTCTTATTCGGTGTAGTATGAATAAATTTTCCTCCAGGCTTTAAGACACGGTGAATTTCTTTGACAAATTGATCGTCTTTTTTGATGTGCTCAATTACTTGAAACGAAACTACAAAATCAAAATGATTATCTGGCAACCCCGTTAACGGTGGAACATTCATTTGGCGAAATTCAACATTCTCTATTCTCGAACTTGCCTCTGCTCCAACTGCTGATTCAAATTTATCTATTGTCAGAAATTTATCCGCTTTAGAACTGATGAGCTCTATACCGTAACCACTTCCTGTTCCGATTTCGAGTATGTTTCCTGAAACTAACTTCGCTGCTTCTACATAGGCTAAATAGCTTCTTTGAAAAACAAAATTGTCGGATACATCTGATTGAGAAACACGTTCTGCTGTCTGGATTTTCTTACTCATACGAGTTAATTTACAATGTGTAATTAATAATAAATGCTGATTTCGTTATTTGCAAGCGTAAAAATAACAAACTAATGCGAAACCCACAACGAAGGATTCAAACATGTAACAGAACTACCAACGACTTTATGCAATTCAAAATGCACGACCGACATGTTTTGTTTATCCTTTGTTAATAATGAACCTATCACTTTTTTAGTCGTTACTTTGTCCCCTTTTGATACATACGTGTCTTTCAGATTACTATAAACTGTTCTGTAATTTCCATGTTTGAGAATAATTACTTTCCCTGCACCTGGAATGCTCAACACACTGGTTACTTCTCCTTCAAAAACAGCTCTAACTTGTGCATTTTTGGGAGAACTGATATCAATTCCTCTATTGTTGGTGTACACATTTTTCAATGTTGGGTGAGGATTTTTACCAAATTTTTCTGTAATACTGCCTTTGCTAACAGGCCAAGGCAAACGTCCTTTGTTACCTTCAAAGGAAGCACTTAATCGCACGGACTCTTTCGTTGATGCAAAACTTGTTGTCTTAGCAACAGTGGTTGTTGCAGCGGTTGGGTTGTTTTTCTTTCTTGCAGCCTCAGCCTTCCTTCTTCTCGCTTCAGCAGCAGCAATCTCTTTTCGAATCGCAGTATTAATTTTATTTCTGAGA
>DQTF01000110.1 GCA_015662935.1 Crocinitomicaceae bacterium
GTCAATTTTCTAAAGTGCAATTGATTCGCAAAGTCAATAAGCTGTTAAGATCAACTGGACTCTATGAAATTAGGCAATTAAAAGTAGGGTCTGCAACCGAGAAAGTAATTTCTGGTGGACAAAGAAAACGTTTAAATATTGCCTTAGAGCTTATTAGAGAACCATCTATTTTATTTGTGGATGAACCAACGTCAGGATTGTCAAGTAAAGATTCAGACAACATTATGGACTTGCTCAAAGAACTTTCTTTGAATGGAAAACTCGTTTTTGTAGTTATTCATCAGCCTTCATCCAATATATTTAAGCTATTTGACCGCTTATTAATTTTAGATGCTGGAGGCTTCCTTATTTACGATGGAATTCCACTAGATGCAATTGTTCATTTCAAAACATACTCGTATCAAGGACTTGCTCACGAGCGAGAGTGTAACTTGTGTGGAAACGTTAACCCTGAGCAAATTTTTAACATTATAGATGCTAAGATTGTCGATGAATTTGGTAACGAAACTAGTGAAAGAAAGAAAACACCATTTGATTGGAATAAATTATACAATCAATTTAAAAAATCATACGAGGTTAAACAAAATAAAGCCGATGAAATAAAACGAATAGAACTTCCTAGTAAAAAGTCACAATTCTTAACCTATATTACGCGAGACTTTCTTTCTAAAAAATCCAATAAGCAATATTTGTTAATTAATGCACTGGTATCGCCAATTCTGGCTCTTGCATTGTCTTTTTTTATTAAGTATTTCGATTGGAGCAATGGTGCTCAATCTTACAGCTATAGCTTAAATGACAATATTCCTCAATATATTTTCATTGCAGTAATTGTAGCTATTTTTATTGGAATGACGGTTTCTGCAGAAGAAATTCACAAGGACAAAAAGAATCTATTTAGAGAAGAATTCTTACACCTTTCCAGAAGGAGTTATTTACTCTCTAAAGTTGCAATATTGTTTATTATTTCTGCAATTCAAGCATTGCTGTTTGTATTAATTGGTAATTCTATCCTAGAAATTAAAGGAATGCTCTTTGAATATTGGATTGTTCTTTTTACCACTTCTTGCTTTTCTAATTTAATTGGGTTGAACATTTCTAGCGCATTCAATTCTGCAAAAGTAATCTACATATTTGTGCCATTGCTTATAATTCCTCAATTGCTTTTTAGTGGAGTGATTGTTAACTTCGATAAACTTCATCCTAGCCTTTCTGAAGCAACGAAAGTTCCTTGGGTAGGAAATATTATGGCCTCTAGATGGGCATACGAAGCGCTTGCTGTTGAAGAAACATCTCAAAACAAACTAGAGAAAGACTTTTTGACTTTTAAAATTAATAAGAGTCAGTCTGAATGGAAAAAGAATTATTGGATTCCAGAAATCAAAAATCAACTAGATGTTCTTTTAAATAACAAAAGTAGTAGTGAAGAACTTGATAACGCTAGGCTATTATTAATCAACGAAATTTCTAAAGAAGAACAGAAATGGGATGGATTATCTTGCGAGAATTGCATTGAAAATTTAAATCTTTCAGAATTTGGTCCTCACGAGGTGCAACCATTGGATAATTTTATTCAAACTGTTCGGGCTTTATATATTTCCAATATCAATAGATATGCGGATTCTATTCGGACTAAAATTGATTCTTACGGTATAGCCAATTACAAATCAATGAAAGGAGCCTACGTAAATGAAGCTTTGATGAAAGTAGTAATGAACAAAATGGAACTTAACAAGTTCATCATTTCTAACCATCGAATTTACCAAACAGATAAACCAATTTATAATTTACCTGAAAAAGAATCATTTTTGTCTGCTCATTTCTATTCCCCCTACAAATATCTATTTGGAAAAAGAATCAAAACATTTACATTCAACATTCTAGTTCTTTGGGTAATGATTATTTTCGGATATGTCTTTTTGTATTTTGATATTCTAAAAAAATCTATTGAATTCTTCAATAACTTTAGCAAAAAAAGACGATAAAAAAATCCAACCTTAAAAAGATTGGATTCTGTATTTCTATTTCCTTTTGATTACATCAACATACCTCCACAAACATTTATTGTCTGTCCAGTGATGTAATTTGACATGTCAGAACCTAAGAATACTACTAAATCAGCAACATCTTTTGGAGAACCTCCTCTTTTCAAAGGAATAGAATTTCTCCATTCTTGAACTACTTTTTCATCCAGTTTCTCTGTCATTTCAGTTTCAATGAATCCAGGAGCAATTGCATTGCATCTAATGCTTCTAGAACCTAATTCTTGAGCAATTGATTTAGTAAATCCAATTAACCCAGCTTTTGATGCTGCATAATTAGATTGACCAGCGTTACCACTAACACCAACGACAGAAGACATATTGATAATTGAACCTTTTCTTGCTTTCAACATTGGTCGTTGAACAGCTTTCGTTAAATTAAATGCTGACTTTAGATTAGTATTCATTACATCATCCCATTGTTGTTCAGACATTCTCATCAACAAAGTATCTCTTGTTATTCCTGCATTATTTACTAAAACGTCGATGGTTCCGAATTCTTCTATTACTTGATCTACTAAAGTTTGTGCTTCATCAAACTTAGATGCATCTGACTTAAACCCCTTAGCGACACCTCCATCTTTTGATAATTCTATTTCTAAAGCTTTTGCTTTCTCTTCTGATGACAAATAAGTAAACGCAACTTTTGCTCCTTGCTTCACACATTCTTCTGCAATAGATTTACCTATTCCACGAGAAGCTCCTGTAATCAATACTATCTTATTTTGTAACAATTTCATTCGAATATTTTTTTCAAAGATAATGGATTTAAGGGAATTACAAACTTTCTTTTCTGAATTAGAAAATTTTAATACAAACTCGTAAATATCCAATGAGAAACCGATTTAGCTAGTTAAATAGTTGTAAATATTCATTTAGTAACATTTCTCTAGTTTTAAAGAATTCTACTCATTAGATTTACATTAGTTTAGTTGTAAAAGGTAGGTTAGGTTTTAAAGGCAGCGGAACTTTTGTTTCGCTGCGCCTTTTTAATTAAAGAAATCCCACGTCAATCCAATTCTTAATCTAGAACCTGCTATTGGATAATTATTGATTACCTCACTTGTTTTATCAGACCAGAAATAACCAATGTTTTCATAACGGAAAAAGAATCTAAATTGAGAAATTCCTAAACTCAAAAAAGCATGCATATTTATTTGTTCTGCATATGACGAGGGAGTAACTTTCCAATTGTAGGTATCCATAGACGGAATATATCTCTTAGTGTTAAATCCTGAAACATAAGTTACATCAACTCCCAATACAGCATCTAATTTCTTATCCCTAAATATTTTTCCTCTCAGAAAAATTCTGCTCGATGCTTGATATTTTGGCAAAAGATTAGAATTACTTGAAGAATAAACAAATCGGGGATGAATATTAAATGCACCAAATTTAAATCCTGCGTTCACTCCCAAACTATAAAAATTACCAGAAAAACTACTATCAGCCCATTGAATACCATCGAATAAATAAACTTTGTTGATATTTACCAATTCACTGAATGCTTTTACAGAAATATTCTCGTTAAACTGATAATTAACTGACGCATCAACTTTTAACCACTTCTGTAAACTGATGCTTGAAAGATTATAACTACTGTTATTACTAAAATAGGATCTCTGGAAAATTGATGGAGCTTTTTGCTCGTATAAGAATTTTAAACCTGTTGCTAGCTTGTTCTTTCTATAGCCTAGTCTCAATTTATCACTAAATTCATTAAATCGACCAAGAATATTAAAGTTCAAATCGTTATTCATAGAGAATCCTTTCCAGTTTGCTCTTGCGGAAGAAGAAAATGAAATTTCAGAAGTATCTCTGTGTCTTGCTAAATTTTGATAATCCCAGTAAGTGTGATTTATAATTGCATCGATGTACAACTGTTGATTCATGAAATAAATTCCTCCACCATTTGTTATACTCGCTAGATTAAATTGATCACGTGTTGAAAAGCTATCAATAAAAACTGCATTGTAAATACCAAAGACTGTATCTATTTCTGAATACACCCGATTCTGTATATCGTACTTGTGAGAAGTAATTAATCCAAGGGAACGAATGCTGTCCTTATTAAAATCAAAATAATTTATCAAATGAACTTCTCCAGTTCTATTTCGACTGTTTGCATTTTGCTTGTAAACTGGAGAAAAATCCAATCCAAAGTCTTCAATTAATGAGTCCGTAACAATTCCGCCAGGGTGATTAATAGTTGCTCCTTTAAAACTTCCTTTCAGGCTCATTGAATAGAGTTTACCCAAACGTTGAAATTGTGCAGTTACATCATCTAAAGAATAGAATGCGTTTCTAATACTACCAATACCTGATCTTCGTGCATAATTAATTTGCAAAAGCATACTATCGCTAAATGCATGATTGTATTTTGCCTTTAAAAATTGACTGCCTTGTCCTCCAAAAGAATAAGAAAAACCTAGATGAGGCATAGCAGAGAACTCCATTTTTTCCCAAGTAGCTTTTGGAAGAAAATTAGGTGAAGTGAGATTATTAAAAAGGGAAGTAACAGAAAGACCGAAAGGAGAAGTGATTGCTATTCCACCATCAAATGTAGAAGGGGAATCTGCACAAGAAATATCGATAGAATCAATACTACTGTTCATTCTGGAAAAATAAGTCAATGAATCAAACTCCGTTATCAGCTGACTGTACGAAGCATTGCAAAATAAAAACAATAAGATAACTAGACTAATTCTCATTACACTAATAACAAACGGTCAATGAATGACTGTATTATACTTTCTAAAAGTAAAGGTAAAAAAAAAGAGGGCATAGCCCTCTTCAATTTCTTCAAAATAAGAATTACATTTTGCTCGCTTGAACTTTCAAACCAGATTTAAGATTTGCTGCTTTATTCTTATGAATAATGTTTCTCTTCGCTAGCTTATCAAGCATACCGAAAATTGAAGGAAGCATCGCTTCAGCTTCTTTCTTATCAGTCAACTCTCTAAATTTGCGAATAGCATTTCTAGTTGTTTTGTGTTGATACTTATTACGAACTCTTTTCGCTTCGTTTGATCTAATTCTCTTTAATGCTGACTTATGATTCGCCATTTTGTTCTTATTTTAATTAGTGTGCTTTAGCACTTATTTTAATTATTTTACTGTAGCCCATAGGAGAATCGAACTCCTGTTTCCAGGATGAAAACCTGGCGTCCTAACCACTAGACGAATGGGCCAAATTGCTTTGGTTATTTTAATAGTAGCCCATAGGAGAATCGAACTCCTGTTTCCAGGATGAAAACCTGGCGTCCTAACCACTAGACGAATGGGCCAAACATTACTTCAATCCCCCAATTTGGGAGTGCAAATATAAAGTGAAATTCTTTAATAACAAATGAAAAATACTTTTTTTTAATAAATATCTTTTTCTTCCGAACTAAATTTAAATCCGAGTCTTTTTCCAGTCGCTATTTGCAGATCAGAACTAATGGCATTTATTTGCATTAAAGACACTTCCTGAACCATGTCATAAGGCGGTGTGATAAGGTCAAATTCAACTGCAAACGATAGAGAGGCTTGAATAACTTGACAAATAACATCATCTGTTAATTGACTCGTTTCTAGATCTCTAAATAAGAAACCTAATTGACCTTTCCCTTCTACTAAGAAATGTTCTTCGTGATTTAAGAATAAGCGACCAATTAAGTAACCTGCATCGTTTAAACGACTATTCTCAACTGATTCGGCTAAGAAATTATAAATATTAATAATGGCAAAATAACCATTCGCACCATTTTCTTCCAAATACTTCGATTTCCACATTGGATTTTCATCATCGAAAC
>DQTF01000099.1 GCA_015662935.1 Crocinitomicaceae bacterium
ACAAAATCAAGCTTTGGCGATTGCCATTCCTTTGAAAGTCGGGGTGATTTCTGTCGGTGCTCATTTCTACGGATATTCACAATATCGTTCTACTAAAGTAGGATTAGGTTATAGTATGAAGCTGTCTGAAAAACTCTATGCAGGCGTGCAATTAAATTATCAAGGTTTGCAACTGTCAAGCAACTACGGTTCTAAAAGTTCTATGACGGCAGAAGCGGGGATTTATGCGAAGATTACCGAGAAATGGAAGTTAGGTATCAGTACCTTTAATCTCGGTAGAGCAAAATTATCGGATTATCAAGACGATCGCTTTTCGACAATTGTACGATTAGGTAGTTCTTACCAATTCTCTAAGAATCTAATTGTATCTGCAGAATTTGACAAAGACCTAGACTATGATTTGAGACTTAAATTAGGAGCAGAATATCAAGTAGTCGATAATTTTTATGTTCGAGGTGGCTTTGCATCAGCGCCCACAGATTTGTCTTTTGGTTTTGGTTATCATTTTAAGCAATTTCACATCGACTTAGGAAGCGCCTTTGATAGAAATCTTGGATGGTCTCCTCATTTTTCACTTGTTTTTGTAGCGAAGTAAATGAAACGTCACAGGAAATATATTCTCTTTTTTATCCTCTTGTTTTCAAGTTCAACGTTGTTTTCGCAAGAGAAGAATGACATCATTCAACAAAGGATAGAGTTTATATCGGAACAACTGGAAGACGAAAACATTGACTTAACTGCATTGGTCGAGAACTTAAATTTTTTCTTCGAGAATCCGCTAAATTTAAATTCTGCTGATGAAGAAAGTTTAAATGAATTAGGTCTATTGACAGATGTCCAAATAAATGATTTACTGCTTCATAGAAAGTTATTTGGAAAGATGATTTCCATTTATGAGTTGCAAAGTTTGCCTTATTGGGACTTGAATACAATTAGTTTGGTTTTGCCTTTTGTGAAAGTTGACGATAAACTCGATCAACTACATGTAAGCTTGAAGGAAGCCATTCAACAAGGGAAATTTGAGGCTTATTTTCGTTTTCAAACGATTCTAGAAGATAAAGCAGGTTATGAAGATGTTCCAGATTCTATTCTCAACTCAAGTAATTCTTATTACCACGGAGACCCGAATCGTTACTACACACGCTTGCGATTCAGTTACCGTACCAATTTGAGTGTTGGAATTACGGCAGAGAAAGATCCCGGAGAGCAATTTTTCAAAGGTGCACAAAGCAATGGTTTTGACTTTTATTCTGCGCACGCTTTCTATAAAGGAGGGAAATATTTGAAGTCAGTTGCTTTAGGAGATTATCAAGTTCAAGTAGGTCAAGGTCTTAATTTTTGGTCAGGCTATGCTTTTGGAAAAACGGCAGATGTAACCAATGTTAAAAAATCTGCGAAATCATTGAAACCATATACTTCTGTTGATGAAACAAGATTCTTACGGGGGGCAGCTTTTGAATTAGGTTATAAGAAGTTTTCTTTGACAACCTTCGGTTCATATAAGGCGGTAGATGCATCTGTTATTGTTGGAGATTCTCTGGAAGAAGATTTGCAATTTGTCTCCAGTATTAACCTCACAGGCTTGCACAGAACCAATTCTGAAATTGCTAAGAAAAATCAGTTAAACGAAATTGTTGTTGGTTCTAACTTGCGCTATAAGTTGAGAAACTTGCATCTGGGTATCGCTGCTGTTTATTTAGGTTATGACAGAGATTTTGTGAAAGACACGTTGCCATACAATAGTTTTGACTTCAGAGGGAAAAGTAATTTCAGCATCAGTGGCGATTATAGTTGGGTGTACCGCAACTTCAATTTCTTTGGGGAAATTTCACGTTCTTCTTATTCTGGAGGATTTGCAAACCTCCACGGTGTACTGTTTTCGTTGGACAGAAAGGTGCAGATGAGTTTGGTTTATCGTAACTACGCGCGAGATTATCAAACATTTTACAATGCAGGTTTTGCAGAAGGAAGTAAAACACAGAATGAAAAAGGCTTGTATGCAGGGATGAAAATCAGTTGGACAAGAGCCATTTCTACGAATGTTTACATTGATGCATTTAAGTTTCCCTGGTTGAAGTTTCAAGTAGATGGACCATCTATAGGACATGAATATATGGTTCAGCAAGGATACCGACCGAGTAGACGTTTTGAGATTTATGTGCGATTTAGAGAGCAAGAAAAGCAACGAAACAGTCGTTTATCTGATGGTACGATTACAGAATTAGAGAACATTCTCCAAAGAAATTATCGCTTCAACCTAAGTTACAAAGTTTCGGAGAGTGTGAAATTAAAAAGTAGGGTAGAATACGTTACAATTTCACGTTCGAGTAAGGATAAAGAAGACGGAATGATTATCACGCAAGACATCATTTACAAACCTAAGTCCTCACCGATTAGTTTGTCGTTGCGTTATGCATTGTTTGATACCGATAGTTACGATACTAGAATTTACACTTATGAGAATAATGCTTTATATGTGTTTTCTGTTCCTTCTTATTACTATAGAGGAAGTCGTGCGTATGCGATGGTTCGGTATAAGTTCTTTAGAAAATTTGATCTTTGGGTAAGATACGGAGTCAGTATCTTCGCGAATAGAAGTAGTATTGGGTCAGGCGCAGAAGAAATTAAAGGGGGTAATAAAACGGATATTACGGTTCAGTTGAGAATGAAGTTTTAGAAGCTATCCGATAATATCTTAACGATTTATTTCCCCTTGTAACTTTAATATTTTCAACTATCCACCCTAAAACTCAATATCCAAATTAAATGTATTTTTCAGTGAATGTAAATTAGGGTTCTTCCTTGCTAAGGCGGTAAATCGATCTTTGCCTGTTTGGAATTTAACCTCTTCTTCTTGGTTTTTGGTAACCTCCAATTCGATGCTCATGTCGTAATTTTTTAATCCTTTACGTATAAAGCTAACCAAGTCGGTGAAGTGTGATTGAATGTAATCGATTTGTGACTGACTATCTACTTCGAGCGTGTATATTTGATCTTTCTTTAACTTTGGGTCGCGCTTGATTAATGCATTGTAAGTCGTTAATTTTCCTTCATCTTTCATCATAAAGGCAAATCTTCTCCAAAGCATTTTTAAGTCATCAAAATCAAAATCATTGCGAGGCATATTGCGTAAATCAATGGTGTCTCCGTCTTTCTCATCTTCCTTTTTCTCCAATATTTTCTTGATAGAAAGATGTGAAGTACTTAACTTTCCAGAAGGAGCTTTCAGAGTTTTAGGCTCCACTTTATCGTTGACCTTAGCGTACTGAGGTTTCATTTTAGGCTTAACGGTTGCCTTTTTAGCCGTCTTGCGTAAATCTTGATTCGAGAAAGGAATGATTTTAACTGGATCCGTTAGGAGTTTTTTTTTTGGAGCTCCTGATTAATGGAACACAATTGCATCAAGGCCATTTCGACCAGTAAGCGTTGATTCTTGGACACTTTGTAATCGACATCCGTTTTACTTAAAACACCGAGTGCTCGAATGATGTGATTACCGTCCAATGCTTTTGATTGCTCAACGTATTTCTGTTGAATATCATCACTGACTTCTAATAAACTAGCTGTGCGAACATCTTGGCAAACCAATAAGTTTCGATAGTGATCAGCAAGACCAACTACAAAATTATGCGTGTCAAATCCTTTTTCTACGATGTCGTTCAATAGCAACAACGCAGCGGGAATATCTTCTTTTTGAGTACTCTCTACAATTCTAAAATAATAATCGTAATCAAGAATGTTTAAGTTCTCCAGAACGTTATCATACGTAATAGTATTTCCAGAAAAAGTAACAATTTGATCAAAAATAGAAAGTGCATCTCTTAAAGCGCCATCTGCTTTTTGAGCAATGACATGCAATGCATTATCGTCAACAGTGATTCCTTCTTCCTTAGCAACAAAAGCCAAATGACTCGCAATATCAGCAATTTTAATTCGATTAAAATCAAAAATTTGACAGCGAGAAAGAATCGTTGGGATGATTTTATGCTTCTCCGTTGTTGCCAAAATGAAAATGGCATACTTCGGAGGTTCTTCAAGTGTTTTTAAAAACGCATTGAACGCACTTGGAGAAAGCATGTGAACCTCATCAATGATGTATACTTTGTGTGTTCCCAGTTGTGGTGCAATACGTACTTGCTCAATTAAACTTCGGATATCATCTACAGAGTTGTTGGATGCTGCATCTAATTCAAAAATATTAAGTGAACTTCCTGTGTTGAATGACTCGCAAGAATCACACGTGTCACAAGCTTCTAATTTTTCTGTTCTGTTAGAACAATTGATTGTCTTTGCAAGAATACGAGCAGTAGTCGTTTTACCAACACCTCTAGATCCACAGAATAAAAAAGCTTGCGCTAAATGATCATTCTTTATCGCATTCTTTAACGTAGCCGTAATTGACTTTTGACCGACAACGGTGTCAAAAGTTTGCGGTCTATATTTACGTGCAGATACTACGAAATCACTCATAGAACAAAGTTAGCTTTTTGCGTGAATTATGAAAGTAGAATTGATGGATTGTTGATAAATGATTGTTTTATTGGATAACTCAAAATTCGGCAGTTTCAAAAAATAGTTCTATTTTAGCCATGAATAACGAACTAACAAAAGAATTATGAGTAAGAAATTTTTAGCAATCGGTGTGGTTGCATTGACTTTGGTGTCATGTGGTGGACCGGGTGTAGCAGAATATGATACAGCAGCACAAACTGTATGTGATTGTATGGCAGAAAAATCGGCAGAAGCAGCAGCAGATGATTCTGGATTAGATATTGATATGACTGATTTGGATTATGCATTATGTGCATTAGATATTGTACTTGATGTTGATATCAATGACGAACAAATGGCAAAATCTCTAGAATCTAAATGTCCAGATTTAGCAGATACACACGCAGAATATATAAAAGGACTTTAGCCTAAACTATTTTAAATGGTCTTAAAAGCTTCGAGAAATCGAGGCTTTTTTTATGCGAGAATTTTAAAGCTTGTAATCAGAGAATAAACACTCGCAAGCAATTTTAGCACTGTTCAAAGCCAATGGCATTCCTCCACCAGGATGTGCAGATCCACTTGCGAAATACAAGCCTTTTATTTCTTTGCTAAAGTTAGGGTGCCTGTAAAATGCTGAAAACCGGCTATTTGAAGCGTTTCCGTAAATAGAACCTTGTTCAATGTTATAGCGTTGTTCAATTTGCAATGGATCTAAATGGTCTTCTACTTCGATGAGCGGTGAAATATCTTCTCCCACTAAATCACTTAGCTTTTGAAGAACGTACTTCTTTTTATCAGCAACAATTTGCTTCCAATCTTGCCCTTCATTTATCGGTGCATTTAATAATACAAACCAATTTTCGCAACCTACTGGAGAATCAGTAGCGTTTATCTTAGAAGAGATGTATAAATACAAAGAAGGTAATTCGTGGATTTTCTTTTGATCAAATACTGCATCAAATTCTTCTTTGTCATTATCAGAGAATAGCATGTTGTGCACGTTCAACTTTGGAAATTCTTTCTGAACCCCAAAATGATAGACAATAACAGAGCTTGATTTTTCTTGGGCTAATGTTCTTTTAGGTTGTTTGCTGTTTTTAAGTAGTTGCTTATAGGTGAGAATGACATCCATGTTGCTCACAATGTAATCTGCAAAGTAATCTCCCTTTTTAGTTTTAATTCCTTGGACTGTTTTGTTTTCTA
>DQTF01000211.1 GCA_015662935.1 Crocinitomicaceae bacterium
TTATTTTCTATTTATTTTCTTTAAACGTTAGCTTAAAGTAATTAATTTCCCTTCTTTTTCGAGATGAGAGGAATTGGAGATAACGCTTCCGCTAAAAAACGGAAAACGGTTTGGTTGGTTAGGTTCTGTTTTTTTAGCGAATGTTATCTGCTTTTCATTCTTATCGATAAAGCCCTCCATTTTCCGCAAGTTTATCCATTAAATTTTTCCATCTTTTGTCTTTGTGCAAAGGTTCACATAATGTATCGCTAATGAAACTTCCATTTCCTCCGAGAGCAAACTTATTAGCAAGTAAATCCAATTGTACAAAAGCTTCCTCAATTTCCCCTGCTTGTGCTAAGACAGGGATGGCATCCATCCTTACCATATGTGTAGCTCTTATTAAACCCATATCGAATGCTTTGATATATAGACTACTTGCATTCACATAATCACCTGCAATTGCAAATTTATTAGCCTCCTGTGCAAGTGCATTAAACTCTGCGCGAATTTTTCTACTTTCAATCATTTCAGCTATTTCTTTCTTCTTGTCTGATGAAATAGATTCTTTTTTCAATTTTCCGTCTGCGTATTGACATAAATCTATACACGCACGGTACTCACCAAATTGGGCTAGAGTAGTTGCATGTTTCATTATCTGGTCAATACTTAGTTCAATATTTTCTTCTGAAAAGTTGGAAAGATTATTATAAAAATCAGTAAGACTGGATACAATTGAAGAAGTGGAATCTTTTGTCATATCAATCAAATCGGCATCCATTAGCGAAAGTCTGGATGAAATTTCTAGGTAGCCCGCATCAAACGTTGGAACAAATGTAGTCATGTGATTGGCCCCTTCTAGAACATCACAATTCCAATACATTTGTTTAAGATTCATTTTTGTCGTAATTGAATCAAGTCGTGTCAAACTATTTTTGAAGCCATTTTCCATATCACCAACAGTGCCCGCAGAAGAATAAATAAATCTCAGATTATTTGGTTGAGTATCGTAAAATTCTTGGGCTCTTTTGATTATCTGTTCATTGCACATTGTGAGATTAGGACTCACAGCAATGATAGCATTAAACAGTGAGTTGTCCCTTACAATTTCATTGATTACAAATGTTCCACCTAACGAATGTCCTATTCCTATTTTAAATTGTGTTGTACGGTAAGTTGACTCAATTAGAGGAATGACTTCATTTTTTAAGAAGAGAGATAGTTTGTCTGCTCCTTCGGTGCTCTCTGTTCTTTCCTCTTCACATAAAGGAACAAATTCACCCCAACGGTTGTTAGTATGTATGCCAACAATAATCAAAGGAATTCCTTCATTAGTTTGTGAGTAATAGCTCATGATCGAGCTAACCATTGAGAAATAGGGTTGAAATTGCCCATCCAATAGGTATGCAACATTAAATTTTCTTGTTGTATCTCCAGAATTATAAGTTTCAGGAATAAAAACAGAAATAGTTCTTTCTTCTTTAAAAACCTCTGAATCGAAAACATAATCGAGCGATTCAGATTTTGTTTGGGAAAAAGAAAGACAAGAGATGGAAAAAAAAGATATAAGGAGAAAATGTTTCATTTAATAACAGTTTACGTTTCTATAATTGTTTTAGTTCTTTATTGTTACGGTTCTTATTGCAGATAACGTCTAGTATATGGTTTTGTGGCGGTTTTTGAAACACAAACCTTTCAATCTTTGATAACTTACATTAAACGCTATAATCTTCATTATCAGCACTTACCCGCCATAAACTATATACATTGTTACCACACGTATTTATTGTATTTCAATTATTCTTTCTTCAATATTTGTAGCTCCCATCGTATTTACAGTTTTAGTTTGAATGCTGTAAATCAACCAGCCAGTTCCGTGAATTCGAGAATCGGTTGTCGTAATATTCGTCAGCTGTCCAATTTCTTCTTTTTTCGGTCCTTTTGTTTTCATTGTTTTCGCCATTTTTTTCAGATACTCAAAAGTCGTATTTGTCAATTGGTCAGAATCCACTTCTTGGCTTGAACGAATTATGAAATTATCGTCATCAGGATTAAGTTCGTCTAAATACAAAGTTACTTTTGAGTCAAACGGTGCCTTTTGGTTATACATATTAGGCACTTGTAATGAAAACTCAAGGTTTTCTCCGAGTAAATATTTTCCACCGTGAAAAGTGTAAAATTGTTGTGCGTCTTGAATTGCAGCAGATTCAATTGCAGCTTTGGAAGAATACATTCCTTCTATTTGCTGAAATAATTTATTCATATTGGGAATGTCTTTGAAGTCCGTTTTAATTTGTCCTATTGATTTTTTTAAATAAGCACTTACTTCTTCCCAGTTTTTCACACTTTTTATTGCTCCATATTCATCTGTTTCAATGATAACTTTTAAATCATCTGAAAGTGAAGTTACTTTTTTAACAATCTCATTTGTCGAGTTGGTTTTGTAATTATGGTAAAACCATTCTATTGAATATGAATTTGCTGTCGAATCAATTACAGTCACATCAACATTATAAGTCATTAATTCATTTGAAATCGTGTCCGTTTCTCTTAGTTTGATTTTTTGAAGTGAAATGTTATAACTCTCTTTATCTCCAATATTCCAATACCCAACTACTTGTGCAGTCGAATCTTTCATATTTATTTGTCCAAATGCATTTGAAATGAAGAGAGAAATAATAATTGCAGTAAATATTTTATTCATTAGTTCGTATTTTTTTATGTGTGGTAACATTAGTATTACCCTATTGTGGTAATATCCGTTATGAATGCAAGTTAGGATTATTTAATAACTTATCCAAAAGACTTCCGATATTTTTATCATTTGTCAATCCAAAGCTACTTTTTTTTAAGCTAAAAAACAAGTAATTAAGAATAAAATCATAAAAAAATACTACTTTGTTTTGCATAGTACCATTTATTCTACGTATCTTTGTAATACAATTTAGATAAATGAAAATAGAAAACACAA
>DQTF01000028.1 GCA_015662935.1 Crocinitomicaceae bacterium
ATTAAATCAGGAGAATACTCTTTTATTTTTCCCTCAAGAATCACCAACATTTCATCTTCAATAAGTGTTGGTTCGTAGTTCAGAAACTCCTCGATTTGGTCAAAACTACTCGCTGAAGTTGCTATTTGCTCAGCATATTTTGTGAATGCGAAAAACTCGTCAACGTTTGCTTGAATAAAATCACCTAGTTCTTCTATAAAAATAGTGGCTAAATGTTTTGCTTTATCGAGAATACCTAGGTTACCAAAGGCAAAATTCAATTCTTCAGCACTGACAGTTGACCGATGCTATTTTGGTAAGAAATCATAACTTAAAATCTGGTAGGCGTTTGTTACTTCATGGTTTTGCAAGAATTGAATAACCGTTTCTACTTTCTGAATATAGAATTCTCTCTGCTCCCAAACCAATGGATAATCAATGTCTGAAGAACTTTTTACGGAATTAAAAATCTGTTCAATGCACTTTTTTGTAAATATTCTGGTGAATAGTTCAATGCTTAAATCACATTGATTGGCCACAACTCCTTTCTCTTGCAAATACCCTTTCAGGTACATTGTTGCAGGATAAGGCGAATTTAATTGCGTAAATGGAGGAGTTATGAGCAAAATTGACATGCACAAATGTAACGCTCTTGATGAAACAAAAAACAGATTTTAAATCAATCTTCTAAGAAAGTGTGCAAATTCAATGGAGTTAAGTATAAACAGCTAAATAATGGGTTGTTTATACTTAACTCCATTGAATTTATCGAAATGTTCATTTTAAATTCTTATTTTTATTCTCGTTTATGGAAAGAAAAATAGACAGAGAGAAAATTGCGCAGTTTGGTAACATTGAATTACTAGCAAAGCAGGTGGTTGAAGGTTTTATTACTGGCTTACACAAAAGTCCTTTCCATGGCTTCTCGGTTGAGTTTGCAGAACACCGTCTTTACAACAAAGGAGAATCTACTCGTCACATTGACTGGAAACTCTATGGAAAAACGGATAAACTGTTCACTAAGAAATACGAGGAGGAAACCAATTTACGTTGTCAAATAGTCATAGATTGTTCCAGTTCTATGCTTTTCCCAATGGATGAAGAGCAAACGAAGCTGAGTTTCTCTGTCTATGCTGCTGCATCGTTGATTGAATTACTCAAACGACAAAGAGACGCTGTTGGTTTATCCTTGTTTACCGACAAATTAGAAATTCATACGCAAGCGAAATCTTCGACGAGGCATCATCTATACCTTTACAGTGAGTTAGAAAAACATTTGAAGCAATACAGTTCTGACAGCATTCAAAGAACATCAACTATTTCTTCATTGCACGATGTTGCAGAATTATGCCACCAACGAAGTTTGATTATCATTTTCTCCGATTTACTGGATGATCCTGAAAAGCAAGATGAATTCTTTCAAGCATTGCAGCATTTAAAGCACAACAAGCACGAAGTAGTCGTTTTTCACGTCATTGACAAAGCAAAAGAAGTTGATTTTGAATTAGAAAACCGTCCGTATAACCTCATTGATATGGAAACGGGAGAAAAGATAAAATTACAACCTAGTCAGTTCAAAGAAGAATACCAGAAAGCAATTAGCAGCTATTTTAGAGAGTTAGAATTAAAGTGTACGGATTATAGAATAGATTTTGTACCAACTGATATACAAAATGGTTACCATGATGTGTTGTTGAAGTATTTATTGAAGCGACAGAAGTTGTTTTAAGTAGCTGTTAGCGGTTGGTCTTTAGCTATTGGCTAGATTGTTTTTTAACGAAATCATCTATGTTTAATTAAAATAGTAAGATCACTTCAAGTGTCCAATTCAAAACAAGCTAGCCAATAGCTAACTACGCCAACAAATTCAAAATACTTTTAACTGGTGTAAAAACATCCGAAGGAATCTCCAAAAATATTGTATTCCAATTGCTCATGCTTCCATTCCATAAACCTGGTAATTCTCTATAAAATATCTCTTTACCTTTATGCGTCTTCTTAACAACGAAGAATTTTGAATTATCTCTGAATTGCATCAAATCCAATTTGTTTCCTTGAACATCTGTTTTTGAAACGACAATAAACACAGGATTAAAATGACTACTCCTTTGAACAATTACTTGTTGTTCTTTAGAATTTTTAATTTGTGCTTTCTCAATGATTTGATTCGAAACACCCTGTTTGTCTGCAATCCAAAAAGGACCTCCGCCAGGTTCTCCTTCATTCTTCACCATGCCACAAATGCGAGTTGGCCGGTTGAGGATCGTTTGCAAATCCTTTTCTTTAAAAGAAACTAATTGATTCTTTGATAAAAATTGATACGCTTCGTTCAACTTACTCAACTTCTCTGAAGAAAAATCATTGGCCAATTTTTGCACATCTTTTTTAAAGTTCAATAGCGTTCCAATTGCCAATCTCCATGTTTCTTTCGATGTTCTAGATTTAGAAGAATGCTGGATGTTATCGATGTTCTTTAGCAAAACTAAATCCGAATCAATTGCATTTAAATTTTCCAACAACGCACCATGTCCAGCAGGTCTTCGTAAATATTCTTCTCCCTCTTTAATTAACTCACCACTCTCGTCAAAACAATAAGCATCTGTTTCATCATTCTGATAAGAAAACGAAACATGCTTATCTTCTACTATATTCTCTGAAATATCAGATTCAAATTCTTTCTGAACTGTGAAGTGAATTTGTGCATCTTCTCCTAAAAAATCTTTCGCCTGTGCTAAATGCTCTTGAAAAGCTGTTCTAACTTCGTTCTCATATCTATGAAATGGAATTAGACCTTTTGGCATTGTAGAAAACTTCTCCAAGACTTCTGAAACAATCGCTTTTCTATCAGAAAGAGATGCTGCTAATTCTCCAAAGAATGGAAAATTTGGCAATTCAGTAAAAAACAGCTTGACATCCTCCGTTTCAATTCCATCTTCTAACCATTGATATAGAAATTTAAACATTCTTGATCCAGAACCTGATGCAGGAATAAAAAAAGAAGGTTTATCATTTGATTCTTCAAAAGCTATTCTTGCATTCTCTTTGGCAACTCCATCCAAGCGAAGAATACCATTCCCAACGGTGCAAGAACTTGCTAACTCCACCTGGAACTCTTGTTCAAAAACTTGATTTCTTTGATCTATAATATCTTTCTTCGTCACTATACTCATTTCTTATTCAAGATTGTTTAATTTGGTCTTGTGAAAATCGGACTCGAATATATAAAATATAGATGGAAACTCACTTCAATGAAGTCAAGTGATTCTGAATTTATCAAAGATTTCTTTGAGAATTGCCTTGCTATCGACTTAGGCGAAGGAGCAAAATTGCGTTTAAAATCCTTGTTTAATAAGTTAAGGAAGGATAATCGAGTCATTACCATTCAAGATTTTGGAGCAGGATCTAAGAAGTTAGGAAACGAACGGAAAATCTCAACCATTCTTAAAACTAGTTCTTCGAAAGGCAAGTATGGAAAATTGTTATATCAGATGGTAAAACACTATCAATTTAAGAATTGCTTGGAGTTTGGAACTTCGCTTGGCGTAGGCACCAATTACTTAGCTTTGGGAAATTCGTATGCGAACATTACAACCATAGAAGCCTGCGAAAGCACTAGAAACATTGCTCTGGAGAACTTTGCAAGTTTTAACAATGTAAAAAGTGAGCATTCTACGTTTGATGAATTCCTGTCTTCGAGAGCCTCAGCCAGCAAGTCTAGTGCTAGAGAGAATGATGATGCTTACGATTTCGTTTTTATTGATGGGCATCATGACGGTGATGCGTTAATTAACTATTTGGAGAAATTAAAACCGTTGACGAATGCAAATACTATTTACGTTTTAGATGATATTCGCTGGAGCGATTCAATGCTTAAAGCATGGGACAAGATTGTTAAAAGCGGAGAATTTGAGGTGATTGATTTGTTTAGGGTGGGAGTTGTTAAGATGAGAGATTGAAGCAGATAGGTGTTAGCAGTTCGGTAAACTCAATGTGAAAATTATGAATTATGAATTATTTAGAATGAAAATTCATCGGATATTAACACATAGTTATTCTCCCAATCCTTATCTTTGATCCATGTCACTCAGTAACGAAGAAAAAAACAGGTACAGTCGTCATATTTTGTTAGACAAGATTGGTCTTGCAGGGCAAGAAAAACTGAAGAAGGCTAAAGTATTGGTCATTGGTGCTGGAGGATTAGGTTCTCCTGTCCTACTCTATCTTGCTGCGGCTGGAGTTGGAACAATTGGCATCATTGATTTCGATGTCATTGAAGATTCAAATTTGCAGCGACAGGTTTTATTTTCTACAGAAGACATCGGGAAAAGCAAAGCAATTACGGCAAAGAAGAAATTAGAAGCGCAAAATCCATACATAGAAATTATTGCGTATAACTTTCCATTAAACAATAAAAATGCAGTTGATCTGATTGAAAAATACGACATAGTCATTGATGGGACGGACAACTTCAACACACGCTACCTTGTCAACGATGCCTGTGTAATAACCAATACCATTCTTGTTTATGGAGCTATCTATAAATTCGAAGGACAGGTTTCCGTTTTTAATTATCAAAATGGACCAACTTACAGGTGCTTATTTCCTGAACCTCCCAAAAAAGGAAGCGTTCCAAGTTGTTCAGAAGTTGGTGTGATTGGTATTCTTCCTTCTATTATTGGAAGTATGCAAGCAAACGAAGCCATTAAAATACTTCTAGGCATCGGAGAAACGCTTTCAGGCAAACTTCTAATATTCAACTCATTAATAAACATTCAAACAAAGGTTAGTATTGTTAAAAATGTTGAATTATCGAACATTGACATCCATTCAAAGGAAGATATTGAGCAGTTTAATTACGAAAAATTTTGCCATTTAAACCAAGATGAATCTACAACAAAATCAGAGGTCACTTACAACCAAATCCCAACGGATGCACTTATCTTAGATATAAGAGACCACTGGGAGCAACCTCGTTTAGAGCATTCAAATCTTCTTGAAGCACCATTAGATGACTTAGAAGATTTTGTTAACGTTATCCCAAAAGAAGGAGATGTTTACGTTGTTTGCCAAAAAGGCGGAAGAAGTCAATTAGCGATAGAATTTTTAGAAAAAGAATATGATTTTACGAACCTGATTAATGTGGAGGGAGGAGTTTTAGGATGAAATGAAACTAGCTCAATCTACCCCAGTTAATAATTAATAATTATCTTTGATTCCTAATTCGAAGAACTATGATTAAAGGAAAAAAACTGATTGTTATTCTACCTGCTTACAACGCAGCAAAGACTTTACAAAAAACATACGACGAAATCCCTTTTGATATTGTTGATGATGTTGTCCTTGTTGACGATAAAAGCAGTGACAATACAGCAGAATTAGGAAGAAAAATTGGAATCAAGCACATCATTGTTCACGAAGAAAATAAAGGTTACGGAGGTAATCAGAAATCTTGCTACAATAAAGCATTGGAATTAGGCGCCGATATTGTCGTAATGTTACATCCTGATTATCAATATACTCCAAAATTGATTGAATCAATGGCTTATCTCATTGCGAACGATGTTTACCCGGTAGTGATTGGTTCAAGAATCTTAGGAAAAGGAGCGTTAAAAGGTGGGATGCCAATTTACAAATACATTGCGAATCGTTTTTTAACCTTGAGTCAGAACATTCTGATGAGCCAAAAACTTTCAGAATACCACACAGGATACCGTATGTTCTCCAAAGAGGTTCTTGAAGGTATCAATTACAACATCAACTCTGATGATTTTATTTTTGACAATCAAATGCTGGCACAAATCTTCTACGCAGGTTATGAAATCGCAGAAATTACTTGTCCTACCAAATATTTTGATGATGCCTCTTCTATTAACCTTGCAAGAAGTTCAACCTATGGTTTAGGAGTGTTAAAAGTGTCATGGATGTACTTTTTCAACAAGATTGGAATTGCAAAGTCAAAGATTTTTCACACGAAAGCATAAGAATAATTGAATTTTAAAAAAATAATCGTGATACTGGTGAAGTTGATTCTTTCATTGGTTGTTTTTGTCCTGCTAATTGCCTCTATATTTTATATCAACACAACGATTTACAATTTTCCTGAACCAAAAGTATTCTCTGGAAGTAATATTTACAATCCTTATGAGAATTTACCGGACTCGTCTTACCGAGCAAATTTTCATGCACACACAGTTGCTTGGAAATCCGTAACTAACGGTCACAACACCGAAAAAGACGTTTTTGAAGGTTACACAGAACGAGGTTATGACATTGCTGGAATTTCTAATTATCATAAAATCAGCACCTACGGAAAACAATTTACAGACTTATACATCCCTGTTTATGAGCATGGTTACAATGTTTTTAAGTCACATTATTTAGCCATTAATTCTCTAAAAGTATCTTACTTCGATTATCCACTTTATCAACTCACTTCTCACAAGCAAAAAATCATTGAGAACATCAAAGCAAATGGAGCAATGGTATCAATGGCACATCCGAAGTTCGCTGGTGGAAGGTCTTTTAGCGATATGCAACATTTAGTTGGCTATGAATTTACGGAGGTTCTCAATCATTATCGTGTTTCTGAAGAACATTGGGATGCTGCTCTTTCTGCTGGTCGTTTAACTTGGATTATGGGCGATGACGACACCCACGATTTAGTTAAAGAACCAACTTTTAGAATCTGGAACATCATTCATTCTGAAGTAAGACATCCCGATTCTGTAATGCAATCAATGAAGCAAGGAAAAAATTACGCAATTTGGAGCCATAATGGAGAATGTGATAACCTCTTAGAAAGTTGTGAAGTAAAAGATGCAACAATGAACATTTGCCTTTCTTCTAAAGCTGATTCTATCGTGTTGAAAGGACAGGATGGAAAAGTAGTTCAAAAAATAGTGAACGAAGATGCGATATCTTACACGTTTACAGATGATGACACTTATGTTAGAGCAGTTGCTTACAATAAGAACAGTCATTTATATTTGAATCCAGTTTTGAGAATTGAAAGCAATATTGTTCCATTGAATGTAAACGTAAAAGCAGAAACGAATTTAATTTTAACATGGTTGTTTAGAATTATTGCCTTTTTAATTGCGTTGAGTTTGTTAGTTTTGATGAGGAGAATTTGGAGAGGAAGAAAAATGAAGAGTTAAGAATTCAAATCCAATGTAACATCCTCCCCTTTAATCCCCCTACAAAGGGGAAATTAAAAAAATGATAAATAAATATTTCAATATCATAGCCAATAACACTAAGTACAGCGTCCTGTTTTTAATTGGGTTGTCTTTGTTCTTTTTTATTGGATTGGGAAATGTGCATCTATTTGATTGGGATGAGATTAATTTTGCAGAATCTGCAAGAGAAATGATTGCTAGTAATGATTATTTGCGTGTTCAGATTAATTACAGTCCCTTTTGGGAGAAACCTCCTTTCTTTTTCTGGTTGCAAGTTGGAGCAATGAAACTATTTGGTATCAATGAATTTGCTGCACGATTTCCTAATGCATTGTTTGGCTTAATCTATTTGCTCACTTTTTATTTTATTGGAAAAAAACATTTCTCTGCGAAATTAGGATTGATTTGGGCGGTTTTATTCTTCGGTTCTTTCTTGCCTCACCTCTATTTCAAATCCGGCATCATTGACCCCGTCTTTAATTACTTCATTTTCATGTCCATCTATTTTTTGATGCGTGTCTTAGCGAAAGAAGAGGCTCAGTTAGGAAAATTAGCATTGATTTCTGGAGTTTTTAGTGGATTAAGTGCCATTACCAAAGGACCTGTTGGTTTTTTACTGCTTGGTTTAACCTTATTGATTTATCTTATTCTAAAGAAATTTAAACCATTTCCGCACATCAAACACATTGCATTGTTCTTTGTCGGAATGCTAGGAGTAATTGGAGCTTGGCTCAGCATGGAGGTCGCACAGAATGGATTTGCTATCATACAACAGTTCATTGAGTATCAAATAGAGCTTTTTAATCAACCAGTTGCAGGACATGCGCAACCTTTTTATTATCATTTTGTGGTCGTTTTTATCGGTTGCTTCCCTATTTCAATTTTTGCACTTCCCTATTTCAGAAGGGAATCAGAACGATTAACACTTGATTTTAGAGTTTGGATGCTCAGTCTATTCTGGGTTGTTCTGATATTATTCAGTATCTCAACAACGAAGATAGTTCACTACTCTTCAATGACTTACATCCCATTATCTTTCTTAGCAGCTTATTTTTTATATCAGGCTATTCAACAGAAAGAAGAATGGAAAAAGTACCAAACCGTTTTGTTTATCATTGTTGGTTCTATTTGGGGAATTCTCCTAACAGCGATGCCATTGATTATGAAAAACAAAGAATTGCTCTTTCCTTATATGAATGATCCTTTTGCTGTTGAGTCAATGTCAACACCGATTCATTGGTCTGGATTTGAATTCTTAATCGGTATCTTATTCTTCATTGGGATGATTATCTCTGCTGTATTTCTCAAAAGAAAAATGCTCGAGAAAGCCCTTGTCACCATTTCGAAAACCGTTGCATTCTCTTTATTGTTGGTTCTCTTTTTTATTCTCCCAAAAATTGAAGGATTTACTCAAGGGCCCGTTGTTTCGTTTTACGAAAGTATTCAAGGAGAAGATTGCTACGTAGAATCATTCGGCTATAAAAGCTACGCACAATACTATTACTTTCAACAACCAGCAGGACTTTCCGATCAGCGAAAAGACCAAAATTGGTTAGTTCACGGTGATATTGACAAAAATGTTTACATGGTTTCGAAATCAACGAATACACAATTGGATTCTATTTCTAATTTCAAGTTGATTGATAAGGTTGGAGGCTTTCGATTTTATAAGAGAGAAATGAAGTAGACCGTTAAGTGGAGAATAGTAAAAATCAACATTAATTATACGCTATACATTAAAATAACCGTCGCTCCTTGTCCGTAATCCAAATAATCGGCATCATAATATTCCACGTCGTTTTCTTTATTGAGAAATGAGCGAACTTCATAACGTAGTACCCCTTCACCTACCCCATGTATGATAACGATTTTTCTTTTCTTTTGAGACCTTGCTCTTTGATAGAATTGCCTGAAAGCAATCATTTGTCGAGAGAGAATTTCATGATTAGATAAACCTCTATGAGATTCTGTTATCTCTTCAATATGCAAATCAATTTCAGGGACATCATTTTTTCTTCTTTCTTCAGAATAAGTATTCACACTCTTTGCTCCCGATAGCCCCTGATCTTGCAATGCTATATTAGTTGCGACATCCTCATCGACAGGGTACTCCTCATTTTGAACGATTGCTAATTGAGATTTGAGGTATTCTCTTTTGAATCCATCTTCATCTAGAATTATTATTCTCCCATTGGAAGCAATAGAATCAACAATACCATGACCACTTTCGTAAAGAAAAACTACTTTTTGTCCTGGATTAAATGACATCAGGCGCGTACCATTGTAGGTTGATAGAAAAGAAGAGGGAAATTGGAATTGCAAACGAAGCTATCCAAAAAACCAACAACAATATTTTAAATAAAACACTTGTATCTTTTTCCAAAGGAGTTTCCAAAACACTGTTAACTTGACTTGCAAGAACGGGTGCTAAATCTTCAATTGAAACTTGATCAATGTATTTTTGCAATGCCGGTGTATAGTCGATAACAACTTTTCTTATCTTAGAATAGGTTTCATTGCTCAATAACTTATAAGTCGTAGAATAATTAACTCCTACCTCTTTCAACTCCTTATGAATTTCGTATTTTTTCTGCATGGACCTTACCCGGAATCCCATAAAGAAACCAAAGAGCATCAGAATAATGCTATTCAAGTACCATCCAACTCCAATCATAATCAATGAGGATACAAAAGCGAAAATCATTAAAAATAATTCGTTGTTCTTTCTGACAAATAATTTAAATAATTGTCCACCGTCTAATGGATCTAGCGGAATTAAGTTGATAAGATTAAGAAGAAGAAAGAGTAATCCTGTTGTCACCATCCATTCTGACCTAAAATCATTCCCAAAATAAACCAATGCTGCACCAATTATTATTCCTGGAAAAGGACCGGCAGCAGTGACAATAAAACTCTGCTTTTGCGAATAATTATTCTTAGTCCCTTGAACAAAAGCTCCCATAAGCGGAATAAATAACATCCTCACATTCTTATACTTAAAAGCTTTCATTGCTAAAAAATGTCCTAGTTCATGGATCAGCAAAACAATTACTAAATAAATAATAAAATTGATTTCATCTCCAAAAAAAAGAAGGAAGATTAACACAAACAAAACCATGGAAAAAAATGTCAGTGACAATCCTCCTTTTGGGGTTTGCTCTGCTAATTCTGGTTTCTCAGGAAAAAAATCAAATGATTCCATAAATAAATATAGATAGAATAAATGGAATTTCGAAATAGTTCATGAAATAAGCGTTGATTTTGCACAAACGAAGAAGGTCGTTTTTTATAGAGGTTTGCATTTTAAACCACGGATAAGTTATAAAATGGATAAGAACAGAATTAGCTTCCACCTTTCCATTCTCAATTAAAAACTACATTCCCGGCATTCTGCCCATTCCTTTCATTTGCTTCATCATCTGTTGCATTTTCTTAGGATTAGACATCATCTTCATCATCTTTTTGGTGTCATTGAATTGCTTCATCAACTTATTGACTTCCTGAACATTTGTTCCAGAACCTTTTGCTAATCTAATTTTTCGAGAATTATTAATCAAATCAGGGTGCTCTCTTTCTTTCGGTGTCATGGATTGGATAATTGCTTCGATGGACTTAAATGCATCATCGTCAATATCCACATCTTTCATTGCTTTTCCCATTCCTGGAACCATTCCCATTAAGTCCTTGACGTTACCC
>DQTF01000217.1 GCA_015662935.1 Crocinitomicaceae bacterium
CACGCATGATGTGGTGCCAATCGTGCCCTGTTGCATCTCCTTCAAATTGATTTTTAATCTTCTCTTTTACTTGCTCAACTATGCTCATTCTATACCAATTAATTCGAAAAATTTGATCGTTCCATTCTTCATTGTTGCAATTAATTGGTTTTCTGAGGTTGTCATACTGAAGTAAGTTCCGTCAGCAAATGGAATCCAATCAACACCTCCATTCTTAGAAAAGTCAATTCCATTTCTTCCGCAAGAATAGAAGATGCCATTTTTTTCAGTAACACAAGAGCGATAACCTCTAACGGGATGTTCAGCATTGAACCAAGATTCTCCTCCATCTTTCGTGTAAAAGCAAACGTTTAATCGAATATCTGGATCTTTGTAATCTCCGCCAACAATCACACCGATGCTATCATTGGCAAAGTGCAGAGAATAGGCTCCTGTAGATTCTCCAGGATAGTAGGGGAGTTCAATAATCGTCCAAGCCTTACCTTTATCGGTTGATTTAAAGAACCTACTTTTCATTCCGCCAGAAGCAAAAACAAATGTACTGTCGTTTAGAACTTGTACATTGGTTCCACTTGCTGCAAAACCAGCTTCGCCTTTGAATGCTTTAACTTTTCCTTCGCAAGCTTGCCATGATTGTCCTCCATTATTCGTGTAGAATAGACTAAAAGCTTTGTCAACCGGATCTCCCATCATAAACCCCGTATTGTTATAAAAATCCATTCCATCTAGAAAAACTCCCTTCCAGTAATTTGGAGCGTGCACTTTTAGGCTTCCATTTAAGTCCATTTTGAGCATTTGTCCATTGTCACCGCTAGAAATGCCTAAAATTGTACTGTTGACAAAAGCAATGTCCCTCATTTCTGTGAATGAAGGAAGTTTAAATAGCAGTTTGCTTTTACCTGTGGAAATTTTGTAATAATAAAGAGCACCATTAGAATTACCTATAAACAAACGGTCGTTGGAGTAGTGAATACTACGAGAATAAATATCTGAATTATCATATTGATAAACAGGCGCTTTCTTGTTTTTCTTAATGTACTTCTTCGTTTTGAATTGCCCATAACCTGTCAAAGCAATGAGTAAGAAAAGAATGCTATTTATTAAATTTCTCATTGAATCGTTTACGTTGTTCTTCTTTTAATTGTTCTAAATTTTCTGGAATTTCTCTCTTCCATCTTTTGTGCGACCAAAGCCAATGTTGAGGTGTTTTAATAATTTCTTTTTCCAGTAATTGTGTGTGCGCCTCGGTAATGTATCCCCAATCGGTTGTTCTTGGTTCTTCGGTAATTAATTGCAATTCCATTTCGTAATGACCTCTTTTGACTTTGCGTGTGATAAAAAACACAACCGCATAATCCAATTGATGTGCCATTAACTCTGTTCCAAACAATACTGCGGTTGGTTGATTCAAAAAATGCGACCAATAACTTTTACTTGAATTACCCGGAGATTGATCACTGAGTACCAAGACTGCTTTTTGATTCTCAATAAAAGAATTCAATTCTTCCCGGTAATTTTTTGCGTGGATGACTTTCATTCCAAATCGAGAGCGTTTTTCATTTACTTTCTCGTCCCAAAATTTAGAAGTCATTTGTTTACCTATTCCAAAAGCTTGGTGAGGAAATAATAAATCTTGCGAGGTAATTAACCATTCCCAGTTATTGTAATGACCTGAAACAAGGAGCACATTTTTCTTTTTTGCATGAAGATCAATCATTAATTCTGGATTCTTCACTGTGAACCTTTTTTGATAAGTAGACTTTGACATGCTTAGATTTTTAACTCCTTCTGCAAGAATATCAGTGAAATGACGATAGAATTTTAATTTAATTTTCTTTCGTTCTTTGTCATTTAGGTTTGGAAAACTCTTTTTGATGTTCTTTTCAATCACTTTTTTTCTATACGGAAAAACAGAAATAAGTATCAAATAGAAAAAGTCTGTAAAAACATAAAGCACCGCCAAAGGCAGGTAGGAGAATGGCAGAACAAATACGTAGTATCCAATTTTCTCTAGCATTAATTTTTGTATTTATTTTGCCAAAGAGAATTGATGTTACTGGCAATGTCTTGTTCGTTTTTACTGCTTCCGGGAGAGAAAAAGTTAACACCATTGATTTCTTCAGGTAAAAATTCTTGTTGTGTAAAGTTTCCTGGAAAATCGTGAGAGTATAAATAACCTTTTCCGTAGCCTAAATCTTTCATTAGCTTAGTCGGAGCATTTCGCAAAGGAAGAGGTATTCCCAAATTTCCTGTTTCTTTGACTAATTGTTGCGCTTTGTTAATCGCCATATATGCAGCATTCCCTTTTGCAGAGTTCGCTAAATAAATAGTGCATTGTGAAAGAATAATTCTTGATTCTGGCCAGCCTACAGCTTGCACAGCTTGAAAACAATTGTTTGCGATTAAGAGTGCGTTAGGATTTGCCAATCCAATGTCTTCAGATGCAGAAATAAGCAGCCTTCTAGCGATGAATTTTGGATCTTCTCCACCTTCAACCATTCTAGCCAACCAATAAACAGCTGCGTTAGGATCGCTTCCTCGAATGGATTTTATAAAAGCAGAGATAATATCGTAGTGTTGCTCTCCATCTTTGTCGTAACTAGCAACTGATTGCTGCGCTCTTTCGTTGACAACCTTGTCGGTAATGATTATTTTTTTTTCTTGAAATGTTCCAACAATTATCTCAAAAACATTCAAGAGCTTCCGAGCATCACCTCCAGATATTGCCAATAAAGCACTCGTTTCTTTTA
>DQTF01000108.1 GCA_015662935.1 Crocinitomicaceae bacterium
AATTGGTTCATTGAAAGAAGTTGCTTCGATACTATTCGCTAACCAATCTCCTCTAATAGGATCCCAGTTTTGCAATTCAGTTCGAATAGGTTGGTAATTCTTTTTAAATGCTTCTCTATCTTGTCCGAAAGAAATCGACACAAATGTGAAAAGAAAAGATGCGATGAGGAAGTAACTTTTTTTCATAGTAATGTTTTTTATTGGTTAGGAGAAAGCAAAAAAGATGCCAGTATTTGACAGTTTGACTTCTCGACTCTTCGACCGCCCTACTTTTCGACGAGTCAAAAAGTCCAGTCCTACCAGTTTTGCCAATCTTTCCAGACAACTTCGAGATTTTGCTCTTTTAGCATTGTTGCAATTTCTTCTGTTGTTCTTTCGTCAGAGATTTCAAATTGTTCGAGTGATTGTCGTTCGACCACGTAGCCACCAGGGTTGGTTTTTGATTCTGCAGAAAGAGTCGTTGCTCCAAATTTCACAATATTGTTTCTGAAAACTTCACTTTCTCTTGTCGAAATGGACAATTCTAAATCTTCGTCGAGCATTCGGTAAGCGCAAATTAATTGCACTAAATCTGCATCTGTCATTTCAACCTTTGGTTCTAAACCACCCGTATGTGGGCGCAACCTCGGGAAAGAAATAGAATATTTCGTTTTCCAATAATTCTTTTGCAAATACTTGAGATGCAAAGCAGTGAAGAAAGAATCAGCTCGCCAGTCTTCTAAACCAAACAAAGCGCCTAAGCCAATTTTGTGAACCTCTGCCCTGCCCAATCTGTCAGGAGTGTCTAATCGGTAATCAAAATTAGATTTCTTTCCTTTAGGATGATGTTTTTTGTATTCCTCCCGATGGTAGGTTTCTTGATAAACAAGAACAGCATACAAGCCTTCTGCAATTAATGATTCGTATTCATCTTGCTCCAACGGTTGTACTTCGATAGAAATATTGGAAAAATAAGGCTTTACTACTTTAATAGCATTCTTGATATAATCAACGCCGACTGTTTTATTTGCTTCTCCAGTTACTAAGAGAATGTGGTCATAACCTTTCTTTTTCAAGAACTCAACCTCTTTGATTATTTCAGCATCTGTTAATGTTCTCCGTGGAATTTTATTCGTCAAACTAAACCCACAATAAGTACAAATATTTTGGCATTCATTACTCAAATACATCGGTGCATACATTTGAATTGTATTTCCAAAGCGTTTTTTCGTTAATTGCTGACTAATTTGAGCCATTTGCTCTAGAAAAGGTTTTGCTGCAGGGGAAATAAGCGCTTTGAAATCTTCAAGATCACGATTTTCTTTTTCGATAGCCTGTCGGACGTCAGATTCGGTTTTATCGAAGATGCTTTTGAGAGTAGAATCCCAGTTGTAAGTATCAAAAATTGCTTTAAACATAAATTAAGAAGTTAGAAATGAAGTCAACGGTGAACTTGCCTCTGCACTATCTTTCACACTTGCCAATTTTGCTTCGTAGGCAATTCTTCCAGCATCAACTGCTAATCGAAAAGCTTTTGCCATGGCGATTGGATCTTTAGAAACAGCGATTGCTGTGTTGACAAGAACTGCATCTGCTCCTAATTCCATTGCGTAAGCAGCGTGAGAAGGTGCCCCTAATCCAGCATCAACAATCACAGGAACTCTACTTTGCTCAATAATTATCTCTAAAAATTCTTTCGTTTTAATTCCTTTATTGGTCCCAATTGGTGCACCAAGCGGCATAACGCATTGTGCTCCGACATCTTCCAACCGTTTGCACAAAACTGGGTCTGCGTGAATGTAAGGCATCACCACAAAACCTAGTTTTACTAATTCTTCTGTTGCTTTTAAGGTTTCAATAGGATCTGGAAGTAAGTATTTAGGATCTGGATGAATTTCTAATTTAATCCAATTCGTCTCCAACGCTTCTCTGGAAAGTTGTGCTGCAAAAACAGCCTCTTCTGCATTCCGTACACCAGATGTATTCGGTAATAAATTAATTCTTGAATGATTCAAATGTGTCAGAATATCATCGTTTTCATTCTCAACATCCACTCTCTTAAGAGCAACTGTGATTAATTCACTTTCAGACTCTAACAAAGCTTCTTTCATTAGTTGCGACGAGCTGAACTTACCGGTCCCAGTGAATAATCGAGAGTTGAATGATTTGTTTGCTATTGTTAATTTCATAATTAGGAGTTAAGAATGTTAGAAGTTAAGAATACGTTCATTTTTGCCTGTATGTTTTGCATCTTCGCTTTCCAAAGAAGTTGCTTTTGTTAATGCCGAGGATATTGCTACCCCGTGAAATCCGAGGTTAATTAGCGGGTCAATATCTTCTAATTCGACTCCTCCGATTGCGTAGATTGGCGTGTTCAAATTTCGTTTTTTTAGTTCTGTAAGGATGAATTGATAACCTTCCATTCCCAAAATTGGACTGAGTATTTTTTTTGTTGTTGTGTGCTTGAAAGGCCCTAATCCGATGTAATCTACTTCTTGTTTTATGAGTTCAAGGCAATCTTCAAGTGTATTTGCTGTTCCTCCAATAATTTTGTTTCCTGTTATTTTCTTTCTGATTGAAATTGGCGATTCATCATTCTTTCCGACATGAATTCCAAAGCAAGCAATTTCGTTCGCAACAAAAAGGTTGTCATTGATGATTAGTTTGACGTTAAAGAAATTACAAATTTCAAGTGCTTCTTTTGCAGTTGCAAGATATTCTTTATCAGAAACATCTTTTAGGCGAAGTTGAACATAGGACAAATTATAGTGTGCGTTATCCATAATTATTTTACACACTTGCTTAATATTTCTACAATGCAAATCTGACGTTGCTCCTTGACTGATATAGTAAATATTATTTTTCATAAATTATATCCCAGTTTACTTTTATTAGATGCTAAAAATATTTCCGTGTATCTTTTTGCTTTATAGCACGACTTTACAATTGGAAAACCCACTATTAAATAGCTGGTAATCGCAGAAGAAAGAACGCATCCACTCCCGTGTTTTTCTGAAATATTTATCGATTTTGGCTTAAAAATGAACTGTTTTCCTTCTTTGGTGAAAAGTTCATCTGTTCCAACTTTCTCAGGACGATGTCCTCCTTTTAAGAATAGATTGGTCTTGCTCTGAATGTGTAAAATTGTCTCTTTTATAGACTTATCGTTGTATAAATTCTCAATTTCGAGGTAATTTGGTGTCAAAAGATAAATTTTTGAGAGAATTTCATCGAATTCTACAACATCATCTTGGTGAAATTCAAAATTTGAACTGGATTTAAGAATTGGATCTAAAATGATTTTAATTTTTGAATTCTTGCTCAAAAGTAAATCAATGATTCTATTTAAAATTGACCAATTCTCAACAATCCCAATTTTTACAAACTTAATTTCAAAACGCTCAAAAAGAATGTTGATTTGAGATTCAATGACTTCAAAATTTGTCCAATGGCATTCTTTAAAATCAACATCATTCTGAACAGTAACTGCTGTGCAAACAGAAAGTCCGTAGCATTTTAATTTCTCAAAGGTTTTAACGTCAGCAGTCAGCCCTGCTCCGTTGGAAGGATCGAAGCCGGCGATAGTTAATATATGAGGACGGAGTGCCATGCGTGTTAGAATGATTTAATGATTTAATGATTTAATGTAATCGTATTTCTTTTTGATTCTCAAAAAGGCGGTGAGGGGATCTTTTGTGCTCCATACGCCACCGAGGACTCCGATGCCTTTGTATCCTAACTTTAAAATTGCTTCGATGGTATCTTCATTGACGCCACCCATACCAACGATTGTTTTTTTTGTTCCGGTGACATCGAATCCTTTCCCTTCGTATCCTTTTTTTGAAATAGAAGAAAAAACGGGACTTAGGAGGTGGTAGTTGAAATTTGTTTTGCAAGATTCAAGTTCAGTGGGGTCGTGGAAGGAGGAAGAGATGGAACCTGCAATCTTCGCTACGCTTGATTTTTGGTTCGACATCCTGACCGCTTCGCTACTTGACTCGCTTCGCTTTTGACTTAAGCTTTGACGAAGTTCGCTTTGCTCACGATATGCCGAAACATAACTCTCTAAATCATTCCCAAAATCAATTCTCACTTGTTCTTGCAAATGGATGCCTTTTAGGTTAAATTCATTGGCTAATTCGTGGAAATAATGTGTAACTATCTTATCGTGATGTTTTTCATCAATTTGATTTAGGTAATCGCGATGTTCTTGCAAAGATTTACTCGGTTTTCTAAAATGATAGAATTCTAGTCCCGCATCGAAAAGTTGATGTAGGATTTGAATTTCGTTTTTTAAGTCTATTTCTGGTGAAATTAATACCATCATTTTTTTCATTCGTTTTGAGTTAGGGATAGTAGCGGCATCCTTTTTTGTAAAAAAAGATACAGCGAATAGCCCTACCCGATTTTATGAGGGAAACTCCCAAATACTACAAATAAACTTTACTTCCTTTCTCTACAAATTCTTTCGATTTCTCTTCCATTCCTTTTGCGATAACCTCATCATTTACTATTTCATTTTCTGCTGCGAAGTCTCTTACTTCTTGCGAAATTTTCATAGAACAGAATTTTGGTCCACACATAGAGCAGAAATGAGCAATTTTCGCTCCTTGGGCTGGCAATGTTTCATCGTGGTATTCTCTTGCTCGTTCTGGATCTAATGCTAAATTGAATTGGTCTTCCCAACGGAATTCAAAACGTGCTTTTGACAATGCGTCGTCTCTGTGTTGCGCTCCAGGATGTCCTTTTGCTAAATCTGCTGCGTGTGCTGCCAGTTTATAGGTAATCACACCAACGCGAACATCTTCTTTATTCGGTAAACCTAAATGTTCTTTCGGTGTTACGTAACACAACATTGCGCAACCGTACCAACCTATCATTGCCGCACCGATTCCAGAAGTTATGTGGTCATAACCCGGTGCAATGTCTGTTGTCAAAGGCCCTAAAGTGTAGAACGGAGCTTCGTCGCAAACCTCAATTTGCTTCTCCATATTTTCCTTAATCATGTGCATTGGAACGTGCCCCGGTCCTTCAATAAAAGTTTGAACTTCGTGCTTGCGAGCAATTTTCGTCAATTCACCCAAAGTTTCCAATTCTGCAAACTGTGCTTCGTCATTTGCATCCGCAATGCAACCTGGTCGCAATCCATCTCCCAGTGAGAATGCCACATCGTAAGCCTTCATGATTTTACAAATATCCTCGAAATGCGTGTATAAGAAACTTTCTGTGTGATGCGCCAAACACCATTTTGCCATGATAGAACCTCCACGAGAAACGATGCCCGTAATTCTCTTGGCAGTCATTGGCACATAACGCAAACGCACACCTGCATGAATGGTGAAATAATCAACACCTTGTTCTGCCTGCTCAATCAATGTATCTCTGAAAATTTCCCAGGTTAAATCTTCGGCAACTCCATTTACTTTTTCCAATGCTTGATAAATCGGAACGGTTCCAACTGGTACCGGAGAATTACGAATGATCCATTCTCTGGTTTCGTGAATGTTGTCTCCAGTCGATAGATCCATGATATTATCTGCTCCCCAACGACAAGCCCAAACTGCTTTTTCAACCTCTTCTTCGATAGAGGATGTCGTTGCTGAGTTACCAATATTTGCATTGATTTTCACTAAGAAGTTACGACCAATAATCATTGGCTCTGCTTCTGGGTGATTGATATTTGAAGGAAGAACTGCTCTACCTCTTGCAATTTCGTCACGCACAAATTCTGCCGTAATTTTTTTTGGAATACTTGCTCCAAAATCTTCTCCTTTATGCTGTTCGAACAAACGAGTCATTTCATCAATTTTCTGATTCTCACGAATGGCAACATACTCCATTTCTGGTGTGATATTTCCTTTCAGTGCGTAATGCATCTGAGAAACATTCATTCCTTCCTTTGCTTTTAATGGTCTTGTTTTTAAATCAAAACGAAGATGGTCTAAGCTAGAATCTTTCAATCGCTCGTTGCAATAATCAGATGAGAATTTATCCAATCGTTCAACATCTCCTCTTTTCAGTGTCCATTCTTCACGAATTCTTTCAATTCCTTGATGAATATCGATGTCTTTGCTCGGGTCAGAATAAGGTCCAGATGTATCGTAAACGACCACTGATTCGTTCGGTATTTTATTTCCAGTGAGAGAATCTGTTGTGTCCGTCAATGCAATTTCTCTCATTGCTACGCTAATTTCTGGATGAATTTCTCCCGAAACGTAAATCTTTTTAGAATTTGGAAACGGCTTTCTCGTGATTCCGTCTTTTTTTGGTGCTGTATCTTTCATTGTCAATGATTTAATGTTTTAATGATTCAATGTTCTAATGTTCTAATGTTCTAATGTTGAAGTAGATTCTTGTTAGAATAATTCAATGAGTTAATGTTTTAATGATTTAACGTTGAAGTAGATTCTTGTAAGATTGTTTTAATAAGCAACACCATTATGGGTATCCCTTCAATCATAAAAACATTGAAACATTCTTCACTTCTCTATCCTCCCTGTGTTGCTGTTATTATTAATATTTTATCCTTGTTATTTAATTTTGTTGTTACCCAATTTGTTTTGGGAATTATCTGTTCGTTGATGGCAATGGCGATTCCATTTTCTGCAATGGTTAGTTGCGAAAGCATTGTTTGTAATGTTGCTTCTTTGGAGAATGATTGTGTTTTCTCGTTTACGCTCACTACTATTTTTTCTTGCAAAGAATTCATTGGAATCTTTCTTAAATTAGTCTGTAAACATTGGGAGAACAATTCCCGAGAACTCGGCAGTGATGCTCTTAACTTTTCCCTACGTTGGTTTCAGCCAAATCAGGTTCAAAGGATGTTTCTCAAACTAAAATTAGTTACTCCTAAAGTTTACGGTGTAAAGATAGGAATTTATTTTGAGATGGGGGTTTGCTTTGGACATTCAAGACAACGTGAAAGATTCGCTCAGTATATTAACAACGAATGATGAAAAAAAAGACCTCCAAATCGGAAGCCTTTCTATTATCTATTCAAGTTGATTAGCAGCAACCTCCGCCGTCATAGAAGTAAGTTGATTCAGAAATATGAATGTCATTTCTTCCCAGCGCTTTAAATTGACCAGCCGTTTTATCGCAAATTGCCAGTGGAGAATTCTGCATTAAGGTATGCCCTGCTCCATCATCGAAAAATTCTTCATCACCAAAGTAGATTGCTGACTTTCCGGTGAATATACAAGGACCATCTGGAAGAACTGGATCTTTAATTGCACAAACTTCCACGCTTTCTAAGAAGATTAACTCTTTTGTATCGTAATGCGCCGGATCTAACACTCTGTAAGGACGTTTTGCTCTAATTTCGATTGTTCCAAACCCTGCATCGGTTAACATTTTAATGTATTCATCCAACGGTAAAGAACCACTCAAGCATAAAGCACGAAGTGTTTCGTCATTCTTCAATGATTCTGGCATTGGATCTTCTGTAACAGGATCTGACAACACCAATCTTCCTTGAGGCTTCAATACACGGTACATTTCATCAATTGCTTTCTTTAAATCTTCTTTATCGAAAATATTGAATAAGCAATTTTGCGCTGCTACGTCAATTGATTCGTCTTCAACTGGTAAATTTAGTGCATCGCCTTTTCTGATGTCAACAAACTCAGATTTGAACCAAGGGTTTGTTTCTTCAGCGACTTTTAAATTTGTTCGGCAAGCATCTAACATTTCATCAACCACATCAATTCCGATGACACCATTTTTCTTTCTAGAGAAATAGGAGAATTGGAAAACTTCCATTCCTCCCCCTACTCCAACGTAAAGAACAGTTGGTTCATTGACCAAATCTCTAGGATTCACTGTGCTTCCGCATCCGTAATTCATGTCCAACATTATTTGTGGCATGTCTAATTCTGGGAGCACCCAAATCGGGGTCGTTGTACAACAAAGTCCAACATCTGGTTTTAATGCTGCTTCTTTGTAAACGTCTACTGTTGTGTCTAAATATGATTTCATTTTTTAATAATTTAATGATTTAATGTTGAAGTAAATTATTGTTAGAATGCTTTAATACTCGTTAAGTTGTCACACCTCCACAACTAGATCCTGCTCCGGCAGTGCATCCATAGCAATGGTTATTGACAATGATATTTCTATTTTCTAATTCTTCGTTATTAAAATCTGATAAATGTTGACCTTTTGCTGCGACTTTCAATTCTAAAATCTGATTGAAGTCACAGTCGTATAAATAACCGTCCCAACTAACAGAGATTGTATTTCTACACATCACATTTTTCGCTGCATCAAGGTTGTAAGAATCTGCCAACAAGTTCATGTATTCTTCGTAGCGTTTACTTGCCACCAAAAACTCTAAAAATCGACTTATTGGAAGGTTGGTAATTGCAAAAAGGGAATTGAATTTAATGTTAAAACCGGCTTTCAATTCTTTCTTATAATCAGCCTCTAAAGATGCTTGTTCTGGTGGTAATGATGCTCCACCTGGATTGTAAACAAGATTCAAGGTTAAATCAGAATTTTGCTGACCATAACCAACCTTGTTTAGCATTTGCAGCGCTTTGATACTATCTGTAAAAACACCATCACCTCGTTGTGCATCGGTATTTGATTCTGTGTAACAAGGCAACGATGAAACGACCTCAATCTTATGCTTCTTGAAAAATTCTGGTAGATCGTGGTACTTCTTATTTGCAACAATAATAGTCAAGTTGCAACGCACGATAACATTCTTCCCTTTCTTCGCTAATTCTTCTACAAACCATCTAAAATTAGGATTCATTTCTGGTGCACCACCTGTTAAATCAACAGTCGAGCAATTGGTTTTGTCTATTGCATCTAAACACAGTTGCATCGTTTCTTTGGTCATGATTTCCTTTCTGTCCGGACCTGCATCAACGTGACAATGCGCACAAACTTGGTTGCACATTTTACCTAGATTGATTTGAAAAACATCAACTCCTATTGGTTTCA
>DQTF01000102.1 GCA_015662935.1 Crocinitomicaceae bacterium
CCAACAATTATCTCAAAAACATTCAAGAGCTTCCTAGCATCACCTCCAGATATTGCCAATAAAGCACTCGTTTCTTTTAATTCTATATTTTTGGTTTTCAGTATCTTGTCTTCAATGATTGCTTTATCTATTATTTGAGATAATGATTCTTTGCTATGGTCGTTTAAAGTGTAAACTTGGCAACGAGAAAGCAGTGCTGAAATCACTTCAAAGGAAGGGTTTTCAGTAGTTGCTCCAATTAAAGTTACCGTTCCTTTCTCAACTGCACCTAAAAGTGAATCTTGTTGTGCTTTAGAAAATCGATGAATTTCATCAATGAACAAAATAGTTCCAGATTGCTGAAACATTCCTGCTTTCTCTACTTTCTGAATAATTTCTCTGACATCTTTTACTCCTGAAGAAATAGCAGATAATGTGTACATTGGTCGGTCTAGGTGCTTGGCTATTAAGTGGGCTAATGTCGTTTTCCCAACACCTGGAGGTCCCCATAAAATCATGGAAGGAATTAGTCCCGAATCTAGTGCGCGCCTCAATGAAGCACCTTTTTTTAGAAGATGATCTTGACCTGAATAATCATCCAATGTAGTTGGACGCATTCTTTCCGCTAGAGGTGCTGAGATACTCATTTATGTTTCTTTGTGTAAAAGTAGGAAAATATTGGTTGATTTGAAGAAATGAGAGTAGGAGTTGGGCTATTACTCGCATTAATTGATCGTCTTTCGTGTCTTCTTGTTAATTATTAGACGGGTTAATCGGGAAGTTAGTCATTGCTTTAAATTTACCTCCTTGCTCTTTAAGTGAGTCTGACCAAATTTTATCATTTGATGTGTTCAAAACCTTTTCTTTTGTAACATCATTTAAAATCAACCAAGATTTCTGTGTCATTTCTTCTTTTAATTGTCCTTTATCCCATCCAGAATAGCCAATGAAGAATCTAATTCTTGATGCTTTTAAAGGGTCTTTTGTCAAAATGCTTTTTACATCATTAAAATCGCCGCCAATAAAAAGGCCATTTGAGGTAGGGACGCAAGAATCAATCTCATCACCCAAAGAATGAATGTAAAATAGGTTAGACATATCGACAGGTCCACCAATGCTAATTTTTGCATCAATTTCAGGGAAGCCATCCACGAAATCAGAAATATTGGTATCTACGTATTTGTTCAGCACAAAACCGAAGCTGCCATCTATATTATGGTCACAGAGAAGAATCACTGCCCTAGAAAAATAATCATCGTCTAGAAATGGTTCAGCAACAAGTATGCTACCAGCTATGAGTTGGTTGTTGTTTTCAAAATTGAAGTCTATCATTGACAACTAAGATATAGAAATTATAGAAAAGTAGGTGGTTTTTTGATGTCAATTTTTGCATCCTTGAATAAAGAGGAGGTGGAACGGATACTAAACAAGAAACTTTTATTCCCTCCAATAGGTATCCAGTTAAATGCTAAAGACCAACAATGCAAGTCTCTGCTCAATGCAAAACGTGCGTTGGTTACTTTCGTTTGCTCTAGGTCAAAATTAATGGTAGAGACTAGTTTCCAGCGTTTGGTGAAGCTTAAATCTCCATTCATCATCAATGTCTGAACTTTCTTAAAGCGATCTGCATTCGTTGTAGTGATATTTGTATTGGTGTTGATGGTGTAAATGTGAGAAAGTGAAACTTTCCAAGGAATATTGTAATTGACAACGAACTCAGGATGCAACAAGAAATAGTTGTAGTCGGAATTCCAATTACTCTCATTGATTCTCTTAGAACTTTCTTGAATTTTATCACGACTATCTTTAGAGGTAAATGTAACAGTTGTCGAAAAGCTAGAAGTTAGGAATCGACCTAATTTACCATTATTTATAGCATACGTTCCGAGAATCACTCCTGACGTGTCGTTCCAGTCGTAGGGAGAGAATGAAGAGTTAGCAACAAAATTCATCCAACGTGTTGGACTGATTCTTAATCCTAATCGAATATTGGAAAAATTCATAGAGTCTTTGAGAATATCGTAATTCCCATTGATGGTAAATGCATCAACCAACCTTGTTTTTTTAAATCCAGTTATGGTATCTTTATCAGATTTTCTTTTAAGCTCGATGGTGTTGTTAAAACCGTAATTTATTAATGCTCTATCCTTTGTTTGCGCAACACGATACAATGATTGTTCAAATGGAGAGTAGGCGACATCAATTGTGTTTTGAGAATAACTCAAGTTACTATTCAAATTTGGAATGTATTGAAAACTAAAAGTAGGAGTGAGTACGTGTCTAAGCAAGGCTTCATTTTTTCCAATAAACTTATAATAACTGTAAACCGCAGTGCTTAATTGTGCCGAGAATGTAAGTTGATGAGCCATTCCAAACTGTCTCAACGTATCGTTTTGAATGGTGTTAGAAAGTGCATCAAATGATTTTCGAGTTTGTTGAAAATTAATGATGTTTCGGTAATCAATGGAGGGTGTTAGTTTCCAAGTGTTTTTAAATAAACCTGCTGTTGTCTGAATTGTAACTCGCTGATTGAAACCGTTTTGAAATTGATCTCCAATTCTTAGGTAACTCCCCTGATTCATTAAACTGTCTGCAAAAGTTGACCTATTCTGTCCTTCAAAATTATAGCTAACTCCGAATCGTGTGAATAGTTCTCTCCACCCTTTATTGGATGTAAATAATCGTTTAAAAGGAAAGAATCGAGTGATGTTTACATTCACAACTGGACTCGTCAAAGAGATGTTCTTTGAAATAGAGTTTTGTCGTAATGATAATTTTGCTCCTGCAGTAATTGGTTTACCAGGGAAACTTCTTGTAAGTGCGATGTCAGAATTAAAAGAATTATTAAAATAACTTTGATTCAATGGGTCCAGATTGCTCTTAGAATTGTTGTCAGAGATAAAGTTCACCTTGGATGAAAAACTCCAATAAGGATTTGCTTTTGCATCTTGTCGATGACTCCATTGCACAGTGATTTTATTTTGATTAATATTGGTAGGAAATCCAGATTTGAATTGCTGAAAACCTAAATCAACGGATCCTAAATGTTTGTAACGTTTGGCATATTCTGTTCTGTTTCTCAATCCCCAACTTCCTCTACTGTAAAGTGTTCCGTAGAATGTCGTTTGTAAGCGGTCGTTGATAGGAATGTAATATCCTAAGTCTTGAAAACCGAAACCAAATTGAGAAATTGGGGCAATTTGTGGAAAAATGAAACCGTGGGTCCTGTCTTCTTGCTGTGGAATAACGATAAAAGGGAGTCCTAACGGAGTTGGAACACCATTGATCCATAAATTCATTGGTCCTGAAACAATCCTCTTTTCAGGAATCATCACAGCCTTCGATAACTGGAAGTGGTAATGAGGCTCTGGTAAATCACACGTAGTAAAACGACCTCTTCTAAAGTGGATCTCATCATTTGCATGTTTTTTTGCTATTTCCATGTATAAGAAATTCTCATCTTGCTTGATAGCGACCTCCTCAATGTATCCTTTCTTCGTGGTGAAATTAAATCGAATGCTAGATGCTGTTATTTTCTCTGGTCCATCTGAGAATACGGGAAGTTGAACTTTGTTAGAATCTTCGTCATATAGATAGGTTGCATAGACTTCATTCTTGTTTAGATCAATAAGAATGTATCCTGCTTCCATTTGAATTTCTCCATTGTCAATTTTTGCTTCGTTGAATAAATGAATTTGTTTATTCTTCAAATCAGAATAAATAGAATCAGTCGCACTATAGAAGATAGGTTCATCTATTTCTCCAGAATTTAAAACAATCGTATCTCTAATTTGGGCGTAACTTTCTACAGTCCCAAACATTATTAACAATGTGAGGAGTATAACTAGATATGTGGAACGCTTTTTGAACACCAAATGTGCATTAAATTTGTTTTGCATTTATATAACGAGGCAAAACTATTAAAATTAGTTTCAAATGATTGAAAAATTAAAGCGATATAGCAGAATTTATGCCATTTTAACATGTATCTTCCTTGTTTCAACGGTTTCTGCATTATCTCAAGATGATGAAGGATTTTATTCTGCTATAAAAACAGTTGTTATTGATGCAGGTCATGGAGGGAAAGATCCTGGTTGCCACGGTGCTTCAGCAAAGGAAAAACACGTTTGTCTATCGATGGCTTTACAATTGGGAGAATTAATTTCAGCCAAATATCCTCACATTAAAGTTGTTTACACAAGAAAAACGGATGTGTTCGTGGAGCTTGGTGAGCGTGCAAAAATCGCGAATCGTAGCAAAGCGGATTTATTTATTTGTATTCATGCAAATGCGGCAAGTCCTGCAGCTTATGGAACAGAGACTTATGTTTTAGGTTTGCACAGGACTGCTTCTCAGCAAAAGGTAGCAGAAAGAGAGAATTCCACCATTCATTTTGAAGAAGATGGTGGAGCAAAGTACAAAGATTTCGATATGTCCCCAGATGCTATTATTGCTCGACAAATTCAGTTGAGTGTCTTCTTAGATCAATCTATTAGTTTTGCTTCTAAGTTGCAAACAGAGTTTAAAGGTCTAGGAAGGCATGATAGAGGAGTGAAGCAAGCAGGATTTTTAGTTTTATATAAAACAACGATGCCAAGTGTATTGATTGAGACGGGTTTTTTAACAAATCCTAAAGAAGAGAATTTTTTAAATACGCTTGAAACGCAAAAGAAAATGTCAGGTTCGATGTTTATAGCTTTTCAGAAATATAAAAACGAATTGGAAGGGGTAGAGGAAGAAACAGAAAATATTTCTCCTTTTGAAGTTGAAGAAACAATTATTGATTCAAATGATGAGGATGAAATTCCTGAAATGTTAGAGAATAAAGTTGAATTTCGTGTGCAAATAGAAACTTCTGAGAAAAAAATCTCATTAACGGCGTCAAAATTTAAAGGTTATACAGTTTCTCAATACACTCAAAATGGATTGTTCAAATACACGGTAGGTACTTATGTCAATGACTTTTCAGCTGCTAACGCTATGAAGAAAAAACTACGTTCTGGTGGTTTTCAACATGCTTTTGTTGTAGGGTTCTTGAACGGAGAGCGTATTAATTTGCAAAAAGCTATTAAATTAGCAGAAAATTAATGTTTTGAAGATATCTAAAGAATTAAAAACTGGAATCATTACTGTTGCTGCAATCGGATTACTTGTTGCGGGAGTTAACTTTTTAAAAGGGAAAAGCTTTTTTGGTGGCGATGACAGTTATGTTGCTTACTTTTCAAATTCAGGTCAACTTGCTCCAGCAAGTGCTGTTACACTTAATGGGGTTGTTATAGGGAGTGTTCAGTCTGTGGAATACGTTGCTAAAAATGATTCTTTACATAGGGTTATGGTTTCATTTAATGTAACTGAAGATAATATTAAATTTCCACTAGGTACAGTTGTCGAAATCGGGTCACTTGATTTGTTCAGTAAAGGAATTATGTTGCATATGGCTGCTGATATTTCTAAAGGATATTATAAGTCAGGGGACACACTACAAGGAATTGTTGCACAGGATATGATGGGGCAAGTTAAATCTTATGCTGACCCTCTTTCTAAGAAAGTTTCTGGAGCTTTAACTTCTATCGATAAGATGGTGAATGGAATTTCGGCTTTTTGGGATACAACAGCCAGTTCAGAATTAGAGGGTTCTTTAAAAGAAATTAAAATTGCCATTAAACGATTTGGTAACGCAGCAGAAGAAATTGAGATAATGGTTAAGGATGAAAAAATCAAGTTGAGCCATATTCTTTCTAATGTAGAAACAATTACTTTAAACTTAAAGAAGAGTAATGAAAGCGTCAAGAAAATTGTTGGAAACGTAGAGCAGTTAACAGATGATTTGGTAACCTCCGATTTTAAAGGTGTAATTACCAATGCAAAGAACACTCTTGCTTCAATTAATACAATTTTAGAAACAGCGAGCAGTGGCGAAGGGACGCTTGGGAAGTTACTTGGTGATGAAACACTTTACAACGAGTTAGTTAAGACCAATAAAGAATTGCAAAACTTAGTGAATGACATTCAAGTTCACCCAGAAAGATACATTCATTTTTCTGTGCTAGGAGCAAAAACAAAAGGTGTTCCTTTGACTAATAGCGAGGAGAAAAAATTAAGAAAACTGTTAGATTCTATTCCCCAATAATATATTTTATATGCTGTCTACAATTCTATTTCTAATACTACTTATCGGAGGAATTGGCTTCTTCGGATGGAACGTAATGAAAATGCGTTCAAATATTAATCTTGGAAGAGATGTTAACAGAACAGATAATCGTAAAGAACGTTGGAAGACAATGACTTTGGTTGCGCTAGGACAGAAGAAAATGTTCTCTCGACCGATTCCTGCTCTTTTGCATTTGGCCATTTACGCAGCTTTTGTTATTACGCAAATTGAATTGATCGAAATATTTATTGACGGAATCGTTGGTTCTCACAGAATGTTTAGAGAGTCTTTAGGTGGGTTCTACACTTTCATTATTAGTTTTATTGAAATTCTTTCTGTCTTAGCGTTGATTGCCACATTTGCATTCCTTAGCAGAAGAAATCTTATTAAAGTTCCTCGTTTAAATATGAAGGAAATGAACGGTTGGCCAAAAATGGATGGTAACATGATTCTTTTTATGGAGTTAATCTTAGTGACGTGTATCTTTACGATGAACGGAGCAGATGAGATGATGTATATTGCAGAGACAGGACAATCTTATGGCTTTACAATTAGTTCTTTCATAGGTCCTTTATTTTTTGATGGATTAAGTATCGATTCATTACATTTCATAGAAAGAATAGGTTGGTGGGGACACATCATTATGGTATTCACATTCTTGAATTACTTACCGTATTCAAAGCATTTTCACATTCTTCTGGCTTTTCCTAATACATGGTATTCTAACTTGGAAGCAAAAGGGAAGTTTACAAATATGGAATCCGTTACCAATGAGGTAAAACTAATGATGGATCCAAATGCAGACCCATACGCTGCTCCTCCAGAAGGTGCAGATGCAACTCCACAACGTTTTGGAGCAAAAGATGTCACAGATTTGACATGGAAGAATTTAATGGATAGTTATACCTGCACAGAATGCGGTCGATGTACATCTTCTTGTCCTGCCAACATTACAGGCAAGTTGCTTTCTCCAAGAAAAATAATGATGGCAACGAGAGATCGTTTGGTTGAGGTTGGTGATAATAAAAGAAAGAACGGAGCAGATTTTGAGGATGGTAAAAGTTTACTGTTTGATTACATCACCGAAGAAGAAATTTGGGCGTGTACATCTTGTAATGCTTGCGTAGAAGAATGTCCGATAAACATCGACCCTTTATCAATTATCATTGATTTAAGAAGGTATTTGGTCATGGAAGAATCTAAAATGCCAACAGAAATAGCTGGTATGACGACAAACATAGAGAACAATGGTGCTCCTTGGCAATTCAGTCCTTCTGATCGTTTAAATTGGGCAAATGAAGACTAATTCTACCTTGCATATTGCCGAAGAAGACGGGAAAAAAATCTCTCCAGTTCTTGGAGAAGATGTCAAAAATTATTTGATTGATATTGACGGAACCATTTGCGATGATATTCCCAATGAAGAACCAGAAAGAATGGCAACTGCTGAAGTTTATCCAGATGTTTTAGAAGTTATTAATAAATGGTTCGAAGAGGGACATATTATTACTTTC
>DQTF01000024.1 GCA_015662935.1 Crocinitomicaceae bacterium
CGAATCTCTTTGGTTGCTAGGTCTTGTTGTTTTTTCTTATTGTTCGTTTTTTCTTCATAATCAATTGACTTTTTAATCGTTTCAAAAGCCTCTTTATAATTACCCATTCTGGATAAATGCTTTGCTTTCAGTTGATAATACTTCCATTTCAAATCAACAAAACCATTTTCTTCAATAATATCATGAACGTGAACAAGAACAGTCTGCACAGAGTCTGCAGATAATGCATTCATACCTACATCAATAATATCAAGATATACTCTTGCTTCAAAATCAACATCTCCTATTTCTTTCCTTATCCTTAACGCTTCGGCAAACATTTTCATTCTTTTCCCCTTAGAAAGAGAGGTGCTATCCATTGAAGCATAGGTTTGAAGACTTGAAGAATAACCGTATGGATAAGACTCAATTTTATAAATTTCAATTGCTTGTTTAAAATAATATTCCGCACTATCACGAATGGACTTCGCTTTATAAATTGCTCCAAGCGTATTATAGGAAATAGCAACATCAATTTTATGCCCTACCTTTTTTTCAAATTCTAGGCTTTCATATTCGTACTTTAACGCCAAATCATAGAGTTTCACTTCAGCGTAAATCGAACCAATATTATGCAATGCATACGTTTTTCCTTCTACTGCATTATCATACGCATCACCTGAGACTTCATTCTCCAATATCTTTTCATTCTCTTTTAGAGAAAGGAATTGATAATCTAAGCTATTTTCAAAATCATTGATGTCTAAATAGGAGTTCCCTATATTACCATACATATTGGCCACTCCTTGCTGGTCATTTGCTCGTTCAAAGAAATCCAAGGCTTTGAAAAATGCATCATTCGACTGTTGATAAAATGACTTGTCTTGCAAGAACCAACCTTGAAATTGATAAGCGAGGCCAATTAAGTGAGGAGAATTACTTCTTTTTGCATAATACAATCCTGAATCTACATGGACTCTTGCTTTTAGTGAGTCTTCATATTCAAAATCTTGAAATAAAGCAAAATGTTTGAGTGCAAGGACAGAATCATTCTTTTGCGCAGAAGAATAGAAGGCTCCAATAAAAATGATTGTAATTAATAGAAGTGATTTCATTTGCAAAGGTTATTCAACACAATATACTACTATATATTTTAACTTTACGATTAAAATTGGTCTGACAATTCAAATTAATTAAATTTGGTACAGAAAATGTAATAACCAAAACAAAAAAAGATATGTTATCAATAAAATTCCTTACAAGTATTGCTGTTTTGTCAATTTCTTTAACAGCAACCTCTCAAAAAGACAAAGGTTATGAGAGAATCTACTATAATACACCTGAAATCTTTAGCAATGATGAAGTCAACATTGAAATCAAAAACATTGTCGCTCAGAAAGATCATTGTAAAATGAATTTCAAAATAGCGAACAATACCAGTGATTACTTATTAGTTGTTCCAAATGACACAAAAGTTAAGTATGCTTCAGAAGAATTTAGCCCAGATATGAAGGAGTATTTCATTAAGCCTAATAAATCAAAAGCAAAAACACTTCTTGTCAATGGAGGAGATCGTTTCTTAAAGGATAACTTCCTACTTCAGTCAGCTTCGATTTACAAAATATCATTGGAAGATGAGAAAATAGAAACTGCTAATTTCCAATTACCCGCATCAAAAAACAACTTTACAACAGGTGACTTTAAAATTATTCTCAAAAAATACGATGCATCTACAAAAGAAGCAAAAGCTGTATTTGAAGTAAGTTATACTGGAAATAATATTGGTGTTATTATCCCTTCTAATCTTTCTGTTACTGCGACAAGAAAGAAATCTGATCAACAGGTCACTTATGCTAATGACAATAAAAAATCTGAACCTTTAATTCTTCGGAAAGGAGAGAAAACAAAGTTTAGTGCGGTATTTCATATACCTGGAAAAATCGTTGACATGCAATTTGCAACCATGCAAATCAACTGGAATAATACATTTTCTGAAACAAAACCTATGCTCTTAGAAAAGCCAGAGTTCAAAATTGAGATCAACCAAGCACTGACAGAAGAAAAAAAATAAACCATCAATAATTAAATGAAGGGCAGATTAATTTCTGTCCTTTTTTTTATACCTCAATTCCATTCATCACATAATTCATCTTGCTAGCATTATTTTGATTAAGTTTATCCTTCAAGAAAAAGAAAATCAAGATTATGAATGTTTTAAAAATTTCCATCCTTCTCGTTCTTTTGTTCAGTATTACTGATGTTTCTGCTCAGCGTAGAAAGAAAAAGAAAAAAGATCCTGTAAAAAAAGAACAGAAAGACAGTACAAAGAAAATTAGTGATGTCACTAAGAAATCAAAAAAGTTTGAAGGATTATTTACCATCTACCAAGACAGTACAGATGGTTCTATCAAAATGGAAATTAAAAAAGAACAACTCAACCAAGAATTCATTTATTTTAGTCAAAGTGCTGATGGGGTTGCATCTGTAAGAGGTTTTAGAGGGAATTATAGAGGGTCTAAAATCATTCGAATTCAACGCTACTTTAATAAAATTGAATTCGTAGCGATTAATACATCTTCTTATTTTGATCCAGAGAATGCAATTTCTAAATCTTCTGAAGCAAATATGCCGAATGCAATCATTGCAAGTTTAAAAATTGAAGCGGAAGGACCAGATGAAAGCGCTTTTTTAGTAGATGCAAACAAGTTATTCTTAACCGAAACATTTGCACAAATTAAACCTGCAAGACATCCTAAACAATCGCCGATGGCTTTTTCTTTAGGAAACTTGAACAAGGATAAAACAAAAATAAATGCAATTAGAAGCTATCCAGAAAATACAGATATAGCAGTAGAATATGTTTATTCAAAACCTTCTGTTCTTAATGGTGGAGCAAGAGATGTAACTGACGGAAGAAATGTTTCGTTGAAAGTTTACCACAGTTTAATTGCCTTGCCAGAAAATGATTATGAACCGTTATTTGAAGACCCAAGAGTAGGATTCTTCACAACTCAAGTTACGGACATGACCAGTCCGGAGAATGCTAACTACCGTGATTTAGTTCATCGTTGGAAATTGGTCAAAAAAGATGCTAATGCAACTTTATCAGAACCTGTAGAACCAATTACTTGGTGGATGGAGAATACAACCCCTGTCAATATGCGACCAATTATTAAGCATGCCGCAGAACAATGGAACATTGCTTTTGAGAAAGCAGGTTTCAAAAATGCACTTGTTGTCAAGCAACAACCAGATGATGCCGACTGGGATGCTGGCGATATCAGATACAATGTCCTTCGCTGGACAGCGTCTCCTTTCCCTCCTTTTGGTGGTTACGGACCGAGCTTTGTTAATCCTAGAACTGGTGAGATAATGGGAGCAGATATTATGTTTGAGTACCGTTCTGTTTTGGGTCGTTTGCGTGCAGAAGAATTCTTCAATGAAAATTCTAGCGCAAACTCTGAAGAGCAAGAATTGGAACACTTAGATTGTCAAGCAAGTAAATATGGAGCAATCAATCAAGCTTTTGCGGGGTTAGTTCTTCAATACATGGATGGAGAATCAATAGAGAATAGTGAAATGGTGAAAGAATTTTTGCATTATCTTATTCTCCATGAAATAGGGCACACACTTGGATTAAATCACAACATGAAAGCAAGTCAAATGCATGATTTAGCATCCATTCATAATAAAAAACTAACAAAAGAGGTTGGATTGATGGGCTCTGTAATGGATTACCCTGCAGTGAATGCAAATAAGGACAGAAGTAAGCAAGGTTTATATTTTACTATGCGACCAGGTCCTTATGATTTATGGGCGATTCAATATGCTTATGAGAACGGAAGAAGTGACGCAGAGACAAAGACATTGCTTGACCGTTCTACAGAGCAAAATTTAGTATTTGGAAATGATGCTGATGATATGCGTTCTGCTGGAAAGGCGATTGATCCACGCGTTAATATTTTTGATTTGACCAGTGATGCAATTGAATACCATCAAGAACGTTTAGATCTGGTAAAGGTGTTGGCTACAGAAGTTTTGGAGAAATACAACAAAGAGAATACCTCTCACAATGATCAAAGAATTGCCTACTTGGTGATGTTACGACAATACAGAGATGCTGCGAATGTAACCTCAAGATATATTGGTGGAATTTACATTGACCGTGCAATGATTGGACAATCAGGAGCAACAAAACCATATACTCCAGTTGATAAAGCAACTCAACAAAAAGCAATGCAATTTATTTCTGAGTACATCTTTGCGCCAGATGCTTTTGATTTCGGAAATGAATTATACAATTACGCAGCAGCGCAAAGAAGAGGGTTTAATTTATTTAGAGGGACGGAAGACCTAAAAATTCATGGAATGGCTTTGACTATTCAGCAGCAAGTTTTAAATCATGTCTTACATCCAACAACGTTGAATAGAATTGTTGACAGTAAACTCTATGGAAACGAATACGATATCTCTCAAGTGTTTCAAGAATTGACGGATGCTATTTTCAAGTCCGACATCAACGGAAATGTCAACACGTTTAGACAGAACTTGCAGATAAGCTACACGAATAGTTTAATAGCAATGCTCGTTGGACCAAGAAGTAAAAGATATGCGAATATTCCACAATCTCATGCTGTCTATTTCTTAGGTAAGATTCAAAAAATGGCAAGTAATGGTAGTGGTGATGTCTCTACCAAAGCACACAAAAATCACTTAAAGACACTTATTGGCAACGCGTTGAAAGAGGTGAAATAGTAACTAAAAACGTAA
>DQTF01000062.1 GCA_015662935.1 Crocinitomicaceae bacterium
CACGACAATAAGTAACGCCTGATGCAATACTTTTTCTAGCAACATCTTTCCATTCTTCAATGTTGTCAATGAAATCTTGTCCAAATGTGTTTAAGAATAACTCTCTTCTGTTTTCTACATCATTGGCAACTAGCTCATTGAACTTTGCCAATTTTCGTCCATTGTTATTGATGAAATCTTTCTCCCAGAAATAATAAGCTTCGTCAATGAGTATTCCATGATAATCATGTCCCATTAATCCATTCGGCATTCTTGGGTCATAAACAGCAGTATCACCAGAAGGATAGTTAAAGACAACCACATCGTAGCGATTGATTTTTGAGAATCCCGGGACTCTTGTGTAATTAGAAGTTTCTAATCCTGTGTATGATTTAATATTCACCCACGGAACAGTATTGTGAACCAAAGGATAGGAGAGAGGCGTTACTGGAACTTTCGGTCCGTATGCTAATTTATTCACGAATAAGAAATCACCCACCAACAATGTTTTTTCCATCGATCCTGTTGGGATCTGGAAAGGTTCGAAAACGTATGTTCTAATAATACTGGCAGCGACTAGTGCAAACATCAATGAGTCTCCCCATTCTTTTACCTTCGTTTTTTCTCCTGGTTTGTGACGAGTAACAGCGCCAATTCCTAATGCAAGTGCATGACCGATAATTGGCAATGTTAAGAACAAAGCTAAATGGTCACCCCATTCTCTTTCTCCTAATTCTTTGCTATTTGCCCAATTTGTTTCTGGTAGAATATCGTTTTCTGATTGTGTAATCTTTGCCATAATAATGTATGGGAAGAAAATACCTTGCGCAGTATCAGCGAGAGAATAGTACCCCCATCTTCTGATGTAAGAAGTATTTGCAACCGACCACATTACTAGATGGACTCCAGGAAAAATCAACAGCAATGACCACCAAGGCTTTTTAGAACCTATTTTAAAGGCAACAAAGTAATTGTAAACAGGAATCAAGGCTTCCCAAGACTTATGTCCTGCTTGCGGGAAACTTTTCCACCATAGTGCAAGATAAGGGTGGACTAATATAAAAATGTAAAAATAAAGTACGTTCATGTTTAGTTTTTTATGACATCTTCCATAGTGTAGATGCCTTTTTTATCTTTCACCCATTCTGCAGCAATGACTGCTCCTAGTGCAAATCCTTGTCTGCTATGAGCAGTATGTTTAATTTCAATTGTATCGATTTCAGAAGTATATTCAACTTCATGCGTTCCAGGAACATTTTCTTTTCTGTGAGAAATGACAGCAAATTGCCCTCTTGCAGTTCTTGGTTTATCATTCTCATTGTGAACCCAAGAAGTAATGTTTTGGTTTTCTAAAAGAATATCATTGGCAATACTTGCAGCAGTTCCACTAGGTGAATCTACCTTATCTGTGTGATGTGTTTCAGAAACACTCACTTTGTAATCGTGATGCGGAGCCATCAATTCTGCCAATTTACGATTGAGTTCAAAGAATAGATTAACACCAATACTGAAATTGGATGCGTAAAGAAGCGTTGCGTCATTCTCAATAACAATGTCCTTTACAAATGGTAGTTGGCTATCCCAAGAAGTTGTTCCAACAACGATGGGTGTGTTTTTTAAGGCACAAAACTCAATGTGCTTGGCTGCAAAATGTGGAGTAGTAAATTCGATGGCAACATCGATGTTGTTAAAATCAAGCGATTCTATTGGGGTTTGACTATTTGACTTCCCCACAATGTGGTGTCCTCTAGAAATGGCAATTTCTTCAATGATTTTGCCCATTTTTCCATAACCGATTAATGCAATATTCATAGATGACAAAAATAGAGTTTTACTGTTTGTTTACAAGTCTTTTAACGAAAATTAAGGCTTATCCTGAAACCAGCCGTTCTGAAGTCCATCATTACTGGATCAAGATTGAATGTTAAGTCTTCAGAAACATCAAAAGAGACAAAATGCGCTTCTACTCCGGCATCTGCTAATTGAAATAAATAAACAAGTCCAACTCCCATAATGAATAAATCTCTACGTGTCAAGTGTTGGTTGTATAGGGTGAGAATTCCTTGGTCGTCATAAGGACTCCATTTCTGGTCGGTCGGTAATAAGTCTAATCTATTTTGATATTCTGTTCTTAGTTCTTTTTGAAGTCGTTGATTTTTAATCAAATAATAACCTGTGACTCCTAGTCCAGCATAAATCAATGGTACTTTCCAGAAAGCTTTCTTTTGCCCTTTCGGCATTGCAAGATGGTTGTAGATTTGTCCTGCTCCGGGTATTACAGCAGAAAGAAGCAATGCTTTCTTTATAGAATGCGGTTTGATGCTATCTTGCTCTTCTACAATTTTTTCTACTGCTAAGCTATCTTGAGAATAAACCCCAAAGGAAAGTAATAGTAAGAATAGAAGAATAATTCTCATTACTTATTCAATAATTCCATGATTCGTCCTAAATCATCATCAGAATTGAAGTTCAAAACAATCTTGCCACCACCTTTGGGTGATTTTTGGATGTTGACCTTAGTAGAAAGTGCATCACTCAATCGTTCTTTGTAGCCCATTTCTATTTCTGTAATTTTAGCTTGTTGCTTTTTAGAAACAGTCGTTTTACCAATGATTGGTTTAGAGATATCTTCTCCTCTAAGAATGGATTCGATGTCTCGAACAGATAAGTTTTCTTTAACTACTCGATTAAATAGTGCAACTTGCGTGTCTTCATCTCCAGCAGAAACCAATGCTCTAGCGTGGCCCATTGTTATTTCATTTCCAAGCACACCTGCTTGAATATCAGCTGGTAACTTAAGAAGTCTTAAATGATTAGTTATACTAGATCTACTCTTAGAAATCTTGCTACTTAATTGTTCTTGTGTCAAGCTGCATTCCTCAATCAGTCGTTTGTAAGACAAGGCAACTTCAATTGGATTTAAGTCTTCTCTTTGAATATTTTCTACCAACGCCATTTCTAGCATTGTTTGATCGTTGGCAATTCTGATATACGCAGGAACCATATCTAGTCCTGCTAGTTGAGAAGCTCTAAAACGTCTTTCTCCAGAAATCAATTGGTACTTGTCTCTGCCTAATTTCCGAACTGTCAACGGTTGAATAATTCCGTGTGCTTGAATGGATGCACTTAATTCTTCCAATGCACTTTTCTCGAAGTTAGTTCTTGGGTTAAAAGGATTCGCCTCAATGCTAGAGATAGGAATTTCACTAATAGAACCGACACTTGCTGCTAGTCCTGAGTTAGAGGTGATATCTGTATCTGCGCTTTCCAGTAACGCGCTAAGACCTTTACCTAAAGCAGATCTTTTTTTAGTATTAGAGCTCATTGCTAATGTTCATTTTTTTGTCTTCGTTTGCAATCTTTGTCAAGTCATTCTTTTGCAGTAATTCTCTAGCAAGGTTTAGGTAGTTTACAGAACCTTTACTTGCTGCATCGTGCATGATGATTGTTTCGCCGTAACTTGGAGCTTCACCCAGCTTTGTGTTTCGATGAATTACTGTGTCAAATACAATTTCTTGAAAATGCATTTTAACTTCTTCTACAACTTGATTGGCAAGACGTAAACGTGTGTCGTACATGGTTAAGAGAATACCTTCAATTTCAAGGTTGGTATTCAAACGTCCTTGAACAATTTTGATTGTATTCAATAACTTTCCTAATCCTTCCAGGGCATAATATTCACATTGAACAGGAATGATGACAGAATCTGCTGCTGTTAAAGAATTGACAGTAATTAATCCCAAAGAAGGGGAGCAGTCAATGATGATGAAATCGTATTGATCTTTAATCTTCTCCAATGCAAACTTTAACATGTGTTCACGATTGGGTAGATTAATCATTTCCAACTCCGCACCCACCAAATCAATGTGAGAAGGAAGAATGTCTAAATTAGGATTGTTTGTTTTTATAATGAAATCAGTTGGATCAGCTCCATTGATTAAACACTCATAAATGTTTTTTGTATTATTTGGATCAAGGCCAACTCCAGAAGTAGCATTTGCTTGAGGATCAGCATCTACAATCAATGTTTTGTATTCTAAAACACCCAAGCATCCACTCAGATTGATAGATGTTGTTGTTTTTCCAACGCCACCTTTTTGATTTGCAATTGCGATTATTTTACCCATAGATTCAAAAATTGAAAGATAAAGATACGGTTAATGTACTTCTAAAAGAAGAAAATTTATCAGTAGTTATCAACGATTGTTGAAAGGTTCTTAGTGATAAGTTTTTAGCGATGAGTTTTGAGTGGACGTTGCACATAAGTTGCTTCTGATGGCAAGTCTTGTTAAAATGATGAGATCTTATAACTCAACACGTATCACTATAACCCCATTCATCTTAAAGGTCATCGAAACTAACTTCTTCAGATGTAATTTCTTCGTGCTGATATGTTTCAGTTTTGTATTCTCCAGTTGCATTTAATTCTGCAATTTTCTCAACTACATCTAGCAAGCCATCGCTGAATTTTTCGAAATCTTCTTTGTATAAGAAAATTTTGTGCTTTTGGTAGAATTCTTTTCCGTCAACAAAGGTTTTTTTGCTTTCTGTCATTGTGATGTACAAATCGCGACCTTTGGTTGCTTTCACATCAAAAAAATAGGTTCTTTTACCTGCTCTCACCACTTTTGAATAAACTTCATCCTTCTTATTGTAATCCATAACCTTGTTTTTTTTGAGTTAATTTTTCTTTAGCAAATATAAACAAACAAATTAATTTTTTTCAAAAAGATAAAAATACTCACGGGGCGACTTTAAGTCACCCCGTGAGTAAGAGTAAGGATAAAGAAATTACTGCTTCATCATTCTTTTAGTGGCAACAATTTTTCCATCAGCAACTAGAGAGTAAGTATAAACTCCAGTGCTTAAGTCATTTGCATAAACATTGATTTGTCCATTTCCTCTGTCTTGCACATCAATCGTATTGATTAGTTTACCCATTCCGTCGTAAAAATGAATTTGTGCTTTTTGCACTGATTCTGGAATAGAAAATGTAATCACCGTTCTTTCTGCAAAAGGGTTTGGCACATTTTGATTCAAAATAATGCTGTCCTTATGTCTAAAGGAAAGTTGTTGTTAAAACCAATAAATCTTGATTGAGGTAAATTTTGGTTGTTTGTTGCTGTGGTACTTTGTCCCACAACGTTAGTTGAAAGCCCTAATAATAGACTTACACTTATTATAATTTTTTTCATAATATAAGATATTACTATCTTATCAGTTGAATAAAACCTGTTTTTTGTTCTTTTGTGTTTTGCTCGATGTTAAAATACTCTATCGAGTAAAAATAGATTCCCTCATTGCATTCAGCGTTGTTGAACTGTCCATCCCATGTATCATTATCTTTTCCTTCAAAAATAAGATTTCCCCAACGATTTAAAATACGAATGGTTTTGTCTTTAATACCACTATCGGTAGTGAAAAAGTAATCGTTTACGCCATCATTATTTGGAGTAAACACATTAGGAATCTCTATATTAGATTCTCTACAAGGCGATTTGCCTAAATAAACATTGTCAATGTAGTAATAAGCAGATTGTCCATTAAGAGTATTGCTTTGTACTTGGACAATATCTGTGTTGACGTCACTATAAAAGTTACCAATAGTAAGATGGCTTTCTCCACCATTAGCTATGAAAGAGCCTCCTATTTTAGTCCATTCTATATTTTCAGTGATAACTTCATCATTATTTCCATAAACAATTGTGTTTAAAACACTTTGAGAAAAAGAAGAAATTAAGGATGAGTTAGTAAGAGATACACCTATGTTGTTTGAAGCTAATTCTGTACTGTCTAACAAAGAAACCCACAAGCACCAATGATAAGTAACACCTACAGAAAGAAGTTCAAGCAATTTTACTTCAATATATTCTCTGTATTCTGATACGCCATCATTAGAATAAGTTGCAATCCCTGCATAAGCATTTCCATCTTGCGCTTCTTGGTAGCCCCAGTCATTTACAGGGACCCCACCGCCATTACTGCCAGCGCAAGCATTATAGTATTCTGGGGTAGCCATTGTTGGGTTAAATACAGTGATTTATATTTAATACTCAAAATTTCATTGCTCTTCATCTTTACAAAGTGAAAATTGAAGAATGCTTTGCGAAGTTTGGTGATGCGGTGCGAAAAAAGCGCGTTCATCAAAATATTTCTCAAACACAACTTGCATTTGAATCAAAAATTTCAAGAGAGTATATTAATCGTCTTGAAAATGGAAACGTTAATGTTTCGTTGGCAAAAATTATTGCTATCGCAGAAGTGTTAGATGTGGAAGTAAAGGAATTACTTGACTTTTAAAACGATTAGTTCGTAAATAGCTCAACGCCTTAAAATCAATCTTCCTTTTCAGTTAATTGCTTTTTGTAAAGTTCTGAATAGCTACCATTTGCATTCATTAATTCTTTATGTGTTCCTTGCTCTATTACAGCGCCATTTTCTAAATTAAGGACAATATTGGCATTTCTAATTGATGAAATCCTATGACTAATCACCAAAGATGTGATTTTTTTCTTTGCTAAATTCGTCAGAATGATTTCTTCCGTTTCTGTATCTACGGCTGATAAGCAATCATCTAGTAATAACAATTTCGGATTGCGAATCAATGCACGTGCAATGCTAACCCTTTGTTTCTGTCCTCCGGATAGGTTGACTCCTCGTTCTCCCAGTAAGGTGCCATATCCATCCTTAAACTCAATGATGTTGTGATGTATGTATGCTTCTTTGGCAGCTGCAATTAATTGTTTCTCCGCAATCGAATCGTCCATGCATCCAAATTGAATGTTGTTTCTGATAGTATCTGAGAATAAAAAGACATCTTGAGGAACAACCCCTGTTTGGTTTCGATAATCATCGAGGTTAATGTCTTGAATGTGAATGTCGTCGATTAAAATTTCTCCAGAATCAGCTTCAATGTGACGCATCAGAAGGTTGAGGATGGTCGATTTACCGCTTCCTGTCTTCCCAACAATTCCCAATGACTCTCCATGTTCAATTTTGAAACTCAAATTCTTAATGGCATTGATTCCTGAATTTGGATAAGTATAGGATACATTTCTAAATTCAATTTTACCGGAGAAAGAGAAAGGAGTGGTATTGGTGTTGGTGATTTCTTCTTCCTCTTTTAGAAACTCATTGATTCTTGTTTGACTGGCTGCTGCACGTTGAATCATAGAGGTTACAAAACCAATGGATGCAAATGGCCACGTAAGCATATTGACATAGAAAATAAATTTTAGAATGTCACCTAAAGAAATTTGGTCATTGTAATGCAATAACCCACCTAAATAGATACTCAGTATCGTGCTCACGCCAATGAGAATGAAAATAGTTGGCATGAATAAAGAGTTCACCAAAACCAACTTCATATTCTTTGTCTTGTAGTTCTCCGAAGAAGCATTGAACTTATCTTCTATTTCTTGCGTTCTGCCGTATGCTTTAATAACACGAATCCCAGTAAAAGTCTCCTGTACCAAGGTTGACATATGCGATTGCTCTTCTTGAACGAGCGTGCTAATTTTATTAATTCTCGATGAAACTTTGTAGATGATATAAGACATCAAAGGTAATGGAATGAGAACAAATCCTGTTAAGTAAGGACTAACATCTAGCATGTTTTTGATAACAAGAATTGAAATTGAAGTCAGGTTAATCGTGTACATGATACCAGGTCCTAAATACATTCTTACTTTGGTTACATCCTCAGAAATACGATTCATTAAATCTCCAGTGTTGTTTCTTTTGTAGAATGAAAAGCTTAATCTCTGGTATTGTCGATAGATTTCGTTCTTCAAATCGTATTCTATCAACCTTGATACAACAATTATTGTTTGTCGAGTCATAAATAATAAGAAGCCAGAAAACAAAGAAAGCAACATAAAATACCCCCCAGCTTTTAGAGCTTTGTAGAGAAGAAGAGTAGGGTCACCATTTGTTTCCCAACCTGTTAAGTCATCAGTAAGGTCTCCAAAGTAATTGGTCATTTCCACCTTGAACCAGTTTGATCCAATAATGAAGATAGCCCCCAATAGTAAACGCCATTTATACTTAAATAAATATTTGTTGAGATAGCTAAGTGACTTCATCCGAAAATTCCTATTTTTGCCACGCTATTTTACATGACGTTGTAAAAGTAAAAAAAATTGAACATAACAATTACACACTCGTATGTTTGAAGTTAAAAAAATAGAGGATACAAACCTCGCAGATAATCCAGTAGTTGCTCAAATGAGCAAGTACAATCATGAACAGTTGTTATTTTGTAATGACAATGCGACTGGCTTAAAAGCAATCGTAGCAGTACATAATACTATTTTAGGTCCAGCATTAGGCGGAACAAGAATGTGGAACTATGCAACAGAAATGGATGCATTGAACGATGTTCTTCGTCTATCAAGAGGGATGACTTATAAAAACTCTATCTCAGGATTGAATCTTGGTGGTGGTAAAGCAGTTATTATTGGAGATCATCGAACTCAAAAGTCTGAAGCGCTAATGCGTCGATTTGGGAAGTTTGTCAACAGTTTAGCTGGGAAATACATTACGGCAGAAGATGTTGGCATTTCTCCAATAGACATGACTTATGTGAGCATGGAAACAGATCACGTTGTTGGTTTACCTGGTAAAAGTGGAGATCCTTCTCCAGTTACAGCTCATGGAGTTTATGTTGGAATGAAAGCTTCAGCAAAGGTTCAGTTTGGTTCAGATTCTCTTTCAGGAAAGAAAATTGCCGTACAAGGTGTTGGACATGTTGGAGAATACTTAGTTAAATCATTGGCCAAAGAAGGGGCTGAAGTTTTTATCACAGATATTCATGAACCAACTTTAAAACGCGTTGCAAACGAATATGGAGCCACTGTCGTTGGTTTAGATGAAATATATGACATAGATATGGATATTTATGCTCCGTGTGCTTTAGGAGCGACTATCAACGATGATACGCTTTCTCGATTGAAATGTTCTATCATTGCAGGAGCAGCCAATAATCAATTGCAGAATGAAGATGCTCACGGTAGAATGGTGATGGAGAAAGGAATGATTTACGCTCCTGACTTTGCATTGAATGCTGGAGGTGTGATTAATTGCTATTCTGAAGTGAAGGGATTGACTCCAATCTGGGCGATGGATAAAGCAGAACACATTTATAATACAATCGAAAATATAGTGAAGCGTTCTCAAGCTGAGAATGTTCCTACTTACCAAATTGCTAATAAGATGGCCGAAGAAAGAATTGAGGCAATTAGTAAGGTAAAACTTCCAATGTAAAGCATGTTAAATAGAAGACATCTTAGAATTAAAGTACTCCAGTCACTGTATTCCTTTTATCAATCGAAAGATGATAACTACGTGAAAGCTGAAAAAGAAGTGCTAACTGGTTTAGAAAGAATTTACGATTTGTATTTGTACTTATTGCTGACTTTTTCTGAATTAAAAGGTATTTCTGAACACAGAATGACTGAGAATAAGAAAAAATTACGTCCAACGGATGAAGATTTAAACCCGAATACAAAATTCGTTGACAGCAAAATCATTGAAATCCTAGAAAACAACGTCAATTTGCGTTCTGAGTCAGAGAATAGAAAAGTAAATTGGGTAGGGGACGAAGAGCAAGAGTTATTTAGAAAAATGCTTTTGCACATTCGAGAATCGGAGACTTTTGATCTTTATATGAATAATGACGAGAAAGGTTTTGAAGAGGATAAAGCCTTTGCTTTGGCATTGTTTAAGACAGATATTGCTAATTACCCTTTGCTATATGATTACTTTGAAGAAAAAAGCATCCATTGGATAGACGATATTGATTTGGCTTGTACAATGGTAGTCAAAACATTGAAAGCTTTTGAAGAAGGTGGAGATTGCTCTATTCTTAATTTGTACAAAGACAAAGATGATGAATTGACTTTTGTTCGAGAATTATTGAGGAAAACAATTGTATTGGATAAAGAAAGCGAGCAACTGATTGATGAGTTGACAAGTAATTGGGAATTAGATAGAATTGCTAAGATGGATGTTATTCTTATGAAAATGGCGATTGCAGAATTGCAAACGTTTAATAGCATTCCAACAAAAGTAACGTTGAATGAATACATTGAGATTTCTAAATTCTACAGTACTCCAAAAAGCAATGGTTTCATTAATGGCGTGTTGGATAAAGCAATTCATCGTTTAGAAAAAGATGGAAAAATTAATAAAGTAGGAAGGGGATTAATTAAATAGAAGATAAAATGAGAACAGTATTAAGTATTGCATTATTACTAATTTTGACTGCTTGCGGAGGAGATTCAGAAATCATTGTTGGGAACAAAACGACAATGGAAATTATTTCTGAATACGATGCAGGTGATGTCATAAAGGGAGAAGTTATTACAGCAAAGTTTTCCATCAAAAACACAGGAGAATATCCTTTGGTGATTGGAGAAGTGAAAGGATCTTGTTCGTGTACAGTTGCAGAATCTCCAGGAGAACCAATTTTACCTGGAGAAAGTGGTGATGTTGTTGCTTACGTTAATACGGATAAGGTCCAAGAAGGACCTTTGCATAAATCGGTGAGAATTGTTTCTAATACTGAGCCATCAGTAACAGAAGTGATTATCAAAGGAAATGTAATGAGAAAGTAAAATTTAAAAACAATTAAAAATAAGAGTTATGGATCAAATAATAATGTTGGTATTGATATTAGTAGTGTTCTACTTTTTTATGATCAGACCACAAATGAAGAAGCAAAAAGAGTTAAAATCTTTTAGAGAGAGTATGGCAGTGGGTGACAAGATTGTTACCATTGGTGGTATTCACGGAAAAGTATTAGAAGTTGCAGAAGCAACTATTTTAATCTCTACAGAAGGAGGAAAGTTACGTTTGGATAAATCAGCTGTTTCTAATGGTGAAGACAATAAACTGATGCAACCTAACAA
>DQTF01000085.1 GCA_015662935.1 Crocinitomicaceae bacterium
ATTAAGTCCTTGACGTTACCCATCTTTTTAACTTGTTGCAATTGACCATAGAAATCATTGAAATCAAATTGATTTTTCTTGATTCTCTTTTGAAGTTTTCTCGCTTCCTCTTCATCGAATTGCTCTTGGGCACGTTCAACTAAAGTTACAACATCACCTTTACCGAGAATTCTGTCAGCCATTCTAGAAGGATAGAATACGTCTAGTGCATCCATCTTCTCTCCTGTTCCGACAAATTTAATTGGTTTATTGACAACTGACTTGATCGTTAATGCCGCACCACCTCGAGTATCACCGTCTAATTTAGTTAAGACAACACCATCAAAATTAATTTGCTCATCGAACGCCTTTGCTGTATTAACTGCATCTTGCCCCGTCATTGCATCTACAACGAATAAAGTCTCTGTTGGATTGATTGCATTCTTCACATCGGCAATCTCTTTCATCATTTTCTCATCCACAGCCAAACGACCAGCAGTATCAATGATTACTACGTTAAAACTCTTACTCTTTGCGTATTGAATTGCTTCTTGAGCAATCTTTACAGGATTCTTTTCTTCACGATTAGAATAGACTTCAATTCCGAGTTGCTCACCCAAAACATGCAATTGATCTATCGCTGCTGGTCGATATACATCACAGGCAACCAATAATGGATTCTTCCCTTTCTTATTCTTAAGGTAATTACCTAGTTTACCTGAGAATGTTGTTTTACCAGAGCCTTGTAATCCAGACATTAAGATAATTCCTGGATTTCCTTTGATGTTGATTTCAACTTCGTTTCCCCCCATTAAGTTTACCAATTCTTCGTGGCAAATCTTAATCATCAATTGACCAGGAGAAATTGAAGTCAACACATTCTGACCCAATGCTTTTTCTTTAACAGTATTGGTGAATTCTTTTGCTATTTTGAAGTTAACATCGGCATCTAATAACGCACGACGAACTTCTTTAAGTGTCTCAGCAACATTGATCTCAGAGATTTGTCCTTGCCCTTTTAAGACTTTAAACGCTCTTTCAAATTTGTCCGTTAAATTTTCAAACATAGGTATTGTGTTTTATAAGAATGCGAAGATAGGGAATAAATAAAAATTAAGAATAAAAAAGGCTGCCAAATATTAGGGCAAACGCATTTTAAAAATTCTCCAATGAAAATTATATCATCTATATTAATGATAATCGATTTATTATTCGTATCATTGTTCCATCGAATTACGTTTTCGATTCGCATTTCGCGACAAATTTTCCCAACTAAAGAGTATCATTATTTCTACAAAACGTTAGAACAATCATTTATATATTACATGGATAAAGCTGTATTAGAAAGCAAAAAACTACCTGAATTAAGAGACCTTGCAAAGATGCTTGGTCTTGAAGGTACTGAGACATTTAAAAAAGCAGAACTTATTGAAGTTATTTCTGCTTCTGGATCAAAAAAATCTTCTGAAGAAAAAGAAGAAAGACCCAAAAAGAAAAGAACAAGAAAAAGAGTTATTTCTGAAGAAGCACCCAAAACGGAAGCTGACTTATTTAGTGACAAGGCACCTGTTGATAAAAAAACTACTAAAGAAACAGTAGTCAAAAAAAATGAGGTAACTAATTCTTCTGAGAAAAAAGAAGAGACTAAAGATTCTAATGAACAAAAGAGTCAACAGAAACGCTCTAATCACCCAAAAAATGATAACGTAAAGGGTGACAACCAGAAAAAAAATAATCAGAAAAACGATAATCAAAACAATGATAATCGTAATCAGCAAAATAAGGATAATAACAATCGTAATCAAAACGGAAACAATCCGAATAATCGCAACCAAAACAACCGTAACAACCGTAACAAAAATCAACCTACAAAGGATGAAGAAACTTACAATTTAATTGGTATCGTATCTGCAGAAGGTGTTCTTGAAGTAATGCAAGATGGATATGGCTTCTTACGTTCGTCTGACTACAATTACTTATCTTCTCCAGATGATATTTACGTATCTCAAAGTCAAGTTAAGTTATTCGGATTAAAATCTGGAGATACAGTTGTTGGAACTATTCGTCCACCAAGAGAAGGAGAAAAATTCTTTCCTTTAGTGAAGGTTGAGTCAATCAACGGAAGAGACCCTTCTTATATTAGAGATAGAGTCCCTTTTCAATATTTGACTCCCCTATTTCCAGATGAGAAATTTAAATTGACAGGGCATTCGCAAGAAACAATGTCAACCAGAGTGATGGATTTATTTGCTCCTATCGGTAAAGGTCAACGTGGTATGATTGTCGCACAACCAAAGACTGGTAAGACAATGTTATTGAAAGATGTTGCGAATGCAATTGCAGCAAATCATCCTGAAACTTATTTGATTGTCTTATTAATTGATGAACGTCCTGAGGAAGTTACAGATATGGCAAGATCAGTAAATGCTGAAGTAATCGCATCTACTTTTGATGAACCAGCAGACCGTCACGTAAAAGTGGCAAACATGGTTTTGGAGAAAGCAAAGAGAATGGTCGAATGTGGACACGATGTTTGTATTCTTTTAGATTCTATTACCCGTTTAGCAAGAGCTTACAATACGGTTTCTCCCGCTTCTGGAAAAGTGCTTTCTGGTGGTGTTGATGCTAATGCATTGCACAAACCAAAACGCTTCTTTGGAGCTGCTCGTAAGATTGAAAATGGAGGTTCTCTTTCTATTCTTGCAACAGCATTGACAGAAACAGGTTCTAAAATGGATGAAGTTATCTTTGAAGAATTTAAAGGAACAGGTAACATGGAATTGCAATTGGATCGTAAGATTTCTAATAGAAGAATTTACCCTGCAATTGATATAACCTCTTCTGGTACACGTCGTGAAGATTTACTCATTGACAAAGATGTTCTTCAAAGAATTTGGTTGATTCGTAAGTTTATTGCTGACATGAATCCTGTTGAAGCAATGGAATTTATGAAGTCTAGAATGGAATCTACGCAGTCAAATGAAGAGTTCTTAGCAACTATGAATGGCTAAACTTAACCCATGAAAATCACAGTTAAAGTAGGATTGATATTCGCTGCTATTTGGATAGCGATTAAAATGGTATTGTTCTATACAAATGTTGTTGGCTATGATGTAAAAGTTCCAGTTTTATTGAACATTCTTTGCATCCTTCTAGCAATATCTGTTGGAGTCTTTAAACTAAAGAGACAACAACAAGAAGCAACAAGCTTAATGACAGATAATAAAAGTGGAATGACTGCCGGTGTACCTTATGCTTTAGTTGTCAGTGTGTTCTTGTTTTTTTATTACGAAAAAATTGACACCAATTACATTCCACACAGAGTAGCTGAAATTACGTATGTGATGAAAACACGTTTAGATGACCCACAAGAATTAAAACGACTAAGAGCAGAAAATGAGGACTTTGAAGTAATGACCAAAGAACAAATCTATGAGAGAATGATTCAAGGACCTGTGAACACCATTAATGCAAAATCGACTATGGTATTGGCATTACTGGCTTTGTTATTATTGGCAACGCTAAATAGTATTTTTGTTGCTGTGATTTATAGGAAGGTCGTTTTTAAGTCGTAAAAAAAGACCCGCACAATCGTACGAGTCTTTTACCAATTTTATTCTTAATTAATACAAATGTCAACTTCAACATTATGTATTAAACCTAATCCGAGAACTTATCGATAACCGATTGTGTAACTCCAGTATTCGAAAATCCTCCATCGTGGAAAAGATTCTGCATGGTCACATAACGTGTTAAATCGGAGAACATAGAAATACAGTAATCAGCGCAAGCTTTTGCATCTGCATTTCCAAGTGGAGACATTTGGTCAGAGTAATTAATGAATTCATTGAATCCTTTCACTCCACTTCCTGCTGTCGTCATCGTTGGTGACTGAGAAATTGTATTCACTCTCACTTTCTTAGCAACACCGTAGTGGTAACCAAAACTTCTTGCAATTGATTCTAAATACGACTTGTTATCTGCCATATCGTTGTAATCTGGGAATGTTCTTTGCGCTGCGATGTATGTCAAGGCAACAATAGAGCCCCACTCACTCATTGCATCTTGCTTCATAGCTGTCTGCATCACTTTGTGAAAAGACAATGCCGAAACATCTAATCCTTTGTGTGTAAAATCATATTTTTGATCTGTGTAATGACGTCCTTTACGTACATTGATAGACATTCCGATAGAGTGAAGAATAAAATCTATCTTCCCTCCTAAAATTTCCATTGATTGAGAAATCAAATTCTCTAAATCTTCAACGCTCGTTGCATCAGCAGGAATAATTTGGCTTCCTGTTACTTCTGCAAGTTTATTAATTTCTCCCATTCGCATTGCGATAGGCGCATTGGTAAGAACAAAAGTTGCTCCTTCTTCGTGCGCTCTTTCGGCTACCTTCCATGCAATAGACTGCTCGTTTAACGCACCGAATATAATACCTCGTTTTCCTTTCAGGATATTTGTTGACATAATTATCTAATTTGTATACAAATGTATAATTATTCATGGAACAAAGAGTAGAATATAGTTAAAAACAGAAATGTTCGTTAAAACACATCGATTACAAAAAGGGACTGTTACTTTTTCGATGAAAGATTACCGAAACAATGGAAAGAAAACCACTAAGACTCTTTTGGACTTGCAATATAGTTTGTAAAGTTGAAAAGTAACAAGTTTAAAGTCTTTGAACTTTCTACTTTATAAACTTGCTAACTTTTAACTCTATTACCAGTCCATTTGCCCTTTTTCAAAAAAAACATTGCTCACTC
>DQTF01000224.1 GCA_015662935.1 Crocinitomicaceae bacterium
ACTCCGCATCCTTCAAAAATTACAGAATCACCAAAAAGACTGGCATCAATGTTAGTTTCTAGAGATAAATCTACAGGAACAGCCTGAAAACTTCCTCCTTCAAGAAAAACGCCTGTATCTAAAATTCCATCTTGGCAATCTGCAACAGCAAACTTAAAATGGTAAGTTGAATCGCAAATGACATCAAAACGAATTTCAATTGGAATTGTAAATCCATTAAATGAATGACCAATTGGAGCAGGACCATAATACTGTTGATTTAAACCAGTAGCTCCAGGTAGATTAGGATAAATTGTAGAAATAGTAATTGGCTCAGTAGTACCTGGGACTAGAGCAAGGTTATCTACATTATAATTACCTCCAGCTGGATTTGCACCAGAGATATAAAAACCGAATGCATCATTAAACTGTGTGTTAATATAAGTTGTATATTCTTCAGATGCAAATACAAATCGAAAAACCACAACATCACCGTTTGGTACGAAGTCAAATTCTAAAACTGCTGCATCATGTGTTGATGTAATACTTCCTGCAGAAGGATTCGAAGTTACTGACTGTGCTGTTGCCAACACATCTGCATCTCCAGGGCCACTTAAATCTGTGTTTGGGTTTGCTGGAGGAGCAATATTTATAACATTTCCAGAAGACATCACAACACCAGAATCTAATCCAATATTAGAACCGTTGGCATCAAAAAAACCAATTTGTCCGTTAGCACCAGTATAAGTAATGTTTGATGTAACTAAACCAGGACCAATTAATGTGTTTGTAACTAAGTCAACTACAGTTGGTGATGGGTCAATAGTAATCTGTCCAAAACTAGTTGTACACAAGCCAACTACTAAAACAATTGCTGTTAGAATTTTCATTTTCATTTTCATATAGTATTATTAATGTCTAATGCTGTAAAGACTTCCATTCTTCAATAAAAGTTGCATCACTATTTTAATTTTACACGAATATAGCTTGTTTTATACAAAAAATACCGATTTTTGGACAGATAAAATTTAAAACAAGTAAATGGAAACAACGCAAAAATACATTTCAGAGAATAAGCAACGATTTGTTGATGAACTAATTGAATTATTGAGAATCCCTTCTGTGTCTGCAGACCCCTCTTTTTCTAAAGATGTTTTCGCTACGGCTGAAATGGTTGCTCAGCGACTAAAAGAAGCTGGAGCAGAGAACATTGAAGTGTGTGAAACGGCTGGTTATCCTATTGTTTATGGAGACAAAATGATTGACCCTGATTTACCAACTGTTTTGGTGTATGGTCACTACGATGTGCAACCAGCTGACCCAATTGATTTATGGGATTCTCCAGCTTTTGAGCCTGTAATTAAGAAAACTGAAATTCATCCGGAAGGAGCCATTTTTGCTCGTGGCGCTTGTGACGATAAAGGACAAATGTACATGCATGTCAAAGCTTTTGAAGCAATGATGAACGCCAACGAACTTCCTTGCAACGTGAAATTCATGATAGAAGGCGAAGAAGAGGTTGGAAGTGAAAACTTGGACATCTTTGTGCAGAACAATCACGAGCGATTAAAAGCAGATGTGATTTTGGTTTCTGATACTGGAATATTAGCTAACGATGTCCCTTCTATCACAACGGGGCTTCGAGGATTGAGTTACGTAGAGGTTGAAGTGACAGGTCCAAATAGAGATTTACATTCTGGACTATATGGGGGTTGCGTTGCGAATCCAATCAATATTCTCGCAAAAATGATAGCGTCTTTGCACGATGAGAATAATAAAATTACCGTTCCTGGATTCTACGATAAAGTCATTGACTTAACAGATGAAGAAAGAGCAGAAATGGCAAAAGCACCATTTAGTAAGGAAGCCTATTGCAAAGCTTTGGATATCGATGAGGTAATGGGAGAAGCGGGTTATTCTACCATGGAAAGAGGGTCTATTCGTCCAACATTAGATGTGAATGGTATTTGGGGTGGATATACAGGTCAAGGTGCAAAGACGGTAATTGCTTCGCAAGCATTTGCAAAAATCTCGATGCGTTTGGTTCCAGATCAAGACCCTGTTGAAATTACGAACTTATTTTTAAAGCATTTTGAATCGATTGCTCCTGTGGGAACAAAGGTTAAAGTAACGCCTCATCATGGCGGAGAACCTGCAGTTACACCCATTGATTCTATCGGATACAAAGCAGCAAGCATTGCGTATGAGAACACCTTTGGCAAAAAGCCAATTCCGGTGAGAAGCGGGGGTTCAATTCCAATTGTGGCAATGTTTGAAAAAGAATTGGGGTTAAAGTCCATATTAATGGGATTTGGATTGGACAGTGATGCTATCCATTCTCCAAATGAACACTACGGTTTATTTAATTTCTACAAAGGAATTGAAACTATTCCGCATTTTTTCGTTGCATATACGGAGTTGATGAAGAATGATTCAACGAAATAATGTTCTAATGATAGAATGTTTCAGTTTAATAAAAAAAACTATGAATAAAATAATCATCATTTTAACTGCTTTTTTCTTGGCAACATCTTGTACATTCTACGAACCAGAATTTCGTGGAGGAGAAAGTTTAAAATTAGGAAAACTAGACGGAAAAGAATTGCAAGTAACCGTTGATGCGAACATCTACAACGAGAATGGGTTTGCGATAAAAGTTAAACCATCAACCTTAGATTTATACATCGAAGATCAATACATGGGGAAGGTTCATTTGGATAAGAAAATTAAAATGAAGCGTAAGTCTGAAACAAGAGTTTCTGCACCCATGACTTTAACGTTAGCTGATGGAGCAATGTTTAAGGCGCTTCGTTTTGCCAATAAGGACAAGCTGAAAATTCGATTGTCAGGAAAGGTAAAAGCAGGCGCATTACTTGTGTCCAAAAAGTTTGATGTCAACGAGACAAAAACCATCGATGGAATAAAAGGATTGGGGTCGAAGATTGGATTATAGGTAGATATTAATAATCTTGTCGGCGTTAACCTCTAACATTCTTCTTTTATGTTTTGTTTAATCCATTTTAGGGATTCTTCAAAAGAATCAAAGATTAAATTTTCTGGTACTAAGTGAGGGATTATTTCAACAATTTCTAGCATATACCTAGGTTGTTGTTTTAATTTAACGAGTAAAATTTGGGTTCCTTTTTGACTTAACTCTATTAAAGCATCTTCTAAAACATACAGCCCAGATTGATCAATATATGGAACTCTATCCATCCGAATGATAATCGCAATATTCGTTTCAGGAATCGTCTTTATTAAGCTTTGAAAATCACTTGTTGACCCAAAAAACAAAGGTCCATCAATGTGCTTAATATAAACTTTTTCTTTCCATTCTGTTGGAAATTCGCATTCATCTTCCCACTCTACTTCTTCAGCTAATGATTTAACAGTTGAGTTCTTTTTTGAGAAGTCACTGGTCTTTTTCATAAACATTATTGAAGCAAGGATAAGACCTATTCCTACAGCAAACACTAGGTTCCAAACAGCAGAAAGAACTAGAACAATTAACATGATGAATACTTCTGATTTTGGCATTTGTGGAATTGCCTTTAGTCCCTTGTAATCCATTACGCCAAGACCAACCGTGATTAATATTCCTGATAGAACAGCTGCTGGTATTTTTGAAGCTACAGGTCCAAGTGCTAGTAGAATAATAAGTAATAGTACACTAGAAATCATCCCAGAAAGTTTGGTTAATCCTCCTGCGTTTATGTTCACAACTGTTCTTATAGTCGCTCCAGCACCTGGAATACCACCAAATATTGAACCTATGCTATTCCCAATACCTTGACCAATGAGTTCTTTGTTTGGGTTGTGTTTAGTTTTGGTAATATTATCTGCAACAACAGATGTTAGCAGAGAATCAATCGCGCCAAGTAAGGCAAGCGTCAATGCCGTAAAAATGTATGGAGTAATAGAGGCGAGACTAAATGAAGAAAAGATGTCCCAATGAGGTATGGGGAGCCCACTAGGAATTTCTTCGA